>NZ_JBFTQB010000136.1:0-10582 GCF_056398785.1 Paenibacillus sp. 01T422
GTCTTATCCGCCTCCTTACTGTTGCTATTCCGCCTAAATCTGCGAAATAGAGGATCATAGTTCCCTCCAACCTGCCACATCGCAGCTTTCCAGACAAATAGAGGATCATAGTTCCGATCAATCATCCTCAGCACTATAATCGCCGCCGCGCGCCTAGGCCCGCCCCTCGTAGCTCCGCCGGCCGAGACGCTGCCGCGCGCTCCGCAGCTTCACCCGCCGAGACGCTGCCGGGGGCCCTCCGCAGCTTCGCCCGCCGAGACGCTGCCCCGCCCCTCGCAGCTCCACCCGCCGAGTCGCCGCCGCGCCCTCCGCAGCCTAACCCGCCCTCCACTGTTTCACCCACAGCCGAGACGGTTAAACATACAATAGGCCGCCACCTGCCTTAACGAAATTTTAATTCTTTTTTCAGTCTCATGTCGGATTATATAAGATTCCATAGTTTGACATTAAGATTTAAAGACATCGAGTGTAAGTTAACATGACAAATAGTTTACATGGTTAAGCTTTTAAGCGAAGGGGGGGTTCCATTGATCTCATTCCAACAAGTAGAGAAGCACTACGGCGATTTCCATGTGCTCAAAGGAATTGATCTTCAGGTCGAGCAGGGCGAAGTTGTTGTTGTCGTCGGTCCGTCAGGTTCAGGCAAAAGCACGCTGCTCAGATGCATCAATCGACTAGAGACGATCACCAGCGGCGATCTGACCGTGAACGAGCGCAAAGTCAGCGACAAGAAGACGGATATCAACAAGCTGCGCCGTGACATTGGGATGGTTTTTCAACATTTTAATCTGTATCCGCATAAAAAGGTCATCGATAACATCACGCTTGCGCCAATGAAGGTTCTTGGCTTACCGAAGAAGGAAGCGGAAGAAACGGCGATGTACTACCTCGAGAAGGTGGGCATTCAGGACAAAGCGGGAAGCTACCCCTCGCAATTATCAGGTGGTCAGCAGCAGCGGGTAGCCATAGCCAGAGGGCTGGCGATGAAGCCCAAAATTATGCTGTTCGACGAGCCAACATCGGCCTTGGACCCCGAAATGGTGGGAGAGGTGCTCGACGTCATGAAGGCGCTCGCGCATGAGGGAATGACGATGGTTGTGGTCACGCACGAGACTAATATCCTGTTCGGAATCACTCAATCGTTTCTGAATCACTAATATTAAGGAGATGAACTTATATGATAGCTAGAAAGTGGAATTTTATCGTGTTGTTAACGGCTGTATTCGCATTGGCAGGGTGTGCTTCAACGTCTACAACGGGAGGCGCATCCAGTGCTCCGGCAAACTCGCCAGCAGCAAGCGGGAGCGCACCAAGCACGGCCAAGCCGGCAGGCGGCGCATCGGTTCTCGATGAGATCAAAAGCAGAGGCAAGCTGGTAGTAGGCGTCAAATACGACACGAAGCTGTTCGGCTTGAAAAATCCGACCGGCGGCGAAGTCGAAGGCTTCGACGTGGACATCGCCAAAGCGCTGGCGAAAGAAATGCTCGGCGATGAGAAGAAAATTGAGTTCAAGGAAGTAACGTCCAAAACGCGCATCCCGATGCTCGATAACAAGGAGATCGACATGATTGTTGCGACAATGACGATCACAGAGGAGCGCAAGAAGCAGGTTGAATTCTCCGATGTTTATTTTAAAGCGGGACAGTCCCTGCTAGTTAAGAAAGGCAGCCCGATCAAATCGGTCGCTGATATTAAAAAAGGCACCAAGGTACTGGCGGTAAAAGGCGCTACATCCGTTGGAAACATTAAAGCCAAATCGCCAGAGGCAACGGTACTGGAATTCGATAACTACCAAGATGCCTTCAGCGCTCTGAAAGCGGGGCAAGGGGACACGCTGACCACGGATAATGCAATCCTTTACGGCATGGTGGCACAAGACCCGAACTTTGCCGTTGTGGGTGATCCGTTCACAGATGAGCCTTACGGAATCGCGATGAAAAAAGGCGAAACAGCTCTCCAAGCTGTGGTCAATGAAAACCTGAAAAAGCTGCAAACAAACGGCGAGTACGACAAGCTTTATAAGAAATGGATCGGCGAGGCGCCATCCAAATAACAAAGATAAGATGGGTGGCCGCAAGCTGCCCATCTTCTGTCTATGAGGGGGGCGCAAGCCGATGCCGGATTTTTCGATTTTTACCGACAATATCGATATCTATATGAAGGGCTTTGTTAACACCATCTGGGCAAGTCTCATAGCACTAATCGGCAGCTTTATTCTGGGAACGGTAATCGCCATATTCCGTATCTCAGCTGTCAAACCCTTGCAGTGGATAGGCACGGCTTACGTGGAGTTCATTCGGAACATTCCGCTTTTGCTCGTCGTTTTTGTATTCTTTTACGGCTTGCCTTCGCTCGGCATTACCTTAAGCGGCTTCGTCTGCGGAACCTTGGGGCTGACGGTGTACACAGCAGCTTTCATCGCTGAGGCGATCCGCGCTGGGATCATGTCGGTCCCGCTGGGCCAATCGGAAGCTGCACGATCTTCCGGTTTGACCTACGGGCAAACGATGTGGCATGTCGTCCTTCCGCAAGCGATCAAAATCGTCATACCGCCACTGAGCAACCAGTTTATTAACCTGGTTAAGAATTCGTCGGTGCTTGGGGTGTTTGCTGGCTTAGATCTCATGTATTTTGGGGATCAGATTGCCAGTGAGACGTACGCCACTTTTGATACGTATATTTTTGTCGCAGTACTTTATTTAATCTTAACGCTGCCACTAAGCTACGGCGCCTTGCGTCTAGAACGCAAGCTGGCGAGGGGGTGAATGAATGGATATCCTGCATGCTTTCTCCGTTGATAATATGAAGTTTATTTTCGAGGGTTTCTATATGACGTTAAAAGTTGCTCTGATTTCCATCATTCTCAGCTTCATTGTAGGCTGCGTCGTGGGAACGGTCCGCTATACGAAGATACCCGTCGTTTCACCTATTTTAGGCGTAGCTGTAGAGTTATTTCGTAACTTGCCTTTACTGTTGATCATTTTTTTCGCCCGGTTTGCCCTGCCGGATATCGGCATTAAGCTGGGTCCGATGAATGCGACAATTGTGGCGCTTACGCTTTTTGAAGGGGCGATGATTGCGGAAATTGTGCGAAGCGGGCTCATTTCCATCGACAAGGGGCAGATTGAAGCCGCTCGTTCTTCTGGACTAGGCTATGTCCAAACGCTTTGGCATATTGTGATTCCACAGGGGCTTCGCCGTATGGTTCCTCCGCTTGTCAGCCAGTTTATCTCCCTGCTCAAAGATACATCACTTGCCATTGTTATTTCCTTGCCTGAACTGATGCATCATGCGAAAATAGTAATTGGACAAAGTTATAGCTATACCTTACCCATTCTATTTGTCGTGGCTGTGCTTTATTTTGCAGTCAATTATGCATTATCGTTAGTAGCGCGAAGATTTGAAGCGAGGATGGTATAGAGAATTTGAGCTGAAAGAGGAGTCATTAACATCATGTTACACTTGAGTTGGGAAATGTTATTGTTCGTCATCATTGGAGGGTTCGTGGCAGCCTATGTAGATTCGGTCGTGGGAGGCGGGGGATTGATCGCCTTGCCTGTACTCTTAGCAACGGGATTGCCACCGGCAGTCGCACTAGGAACGAATAAACTGGCTGGTACGATGTCTTCACTGACGAGCACCATTTCCTTTATGCGTTCAGGCAATATCGATTTCAAAGCGGTAAAAGGCCTGTTCCTTTTATCTTTATCAGGAGCCGTTTGCGGAACGATGGTACTTCGGCAAATTCCTTCGGATTTTCTAAAGCCAATGGTCGTCGTCATGCTGATTCTAATAACCATCTACACACTTTTCCGGAAAAATTGGGGAGCCAGCTCGACATTCCGCCAGTACTCTACCAAAACAGCTCTGCTAATGGGGGGCGCAGCTTTTGGCTTGGGCTTCTATGATGGCTTTTTTGGACCTGGCACGGGTTCCTTTCTTATATTCGTTTTTCTTATGTTAGGTTTTGATTTTGTAAAAGCGGCAGGGAACTCCAAAATGCTGAATTTTGGAAGTAATATAGCGAGCTTGGCTACATTCATGGTACTGGGTTCCATCAATTACGGGATCGGACTTCCCATGGGTATTGCGATGATTTGCGGTTCACTGCTGGGCTCGCGCATGGCAATTCGCAAAGGCTCAGCCTATGTGCGCCCGTTATTTCTTACCGTTTGTATACTTCTAATTAGCAAGCAGATATGGGATCTAATCTAGGGGGTGATCGACTGGGACGCTTGAAAAATGAAGGGCTACAAATGATTCTCATCGCCATTGTGACGGCAATTGCTGGCGAGTTCAAAATAACGCCCTTCAGCGGCGAAGTGTTTCGGATCGGTCTTGGGAGCAGCACCTTCCTTTTGTGCCTGCTCTTGCTCAAACATTTGCCTTATATCTACACAGGCATTATTACTGGGATTACCGTTTTGCTGTTTCGTTCCATAGAGGCAGGGATCATGACGCATGGCGCTGCATCGCTTGGTTGGAGCATGCAGACTCACTTGCCTGCGATGCTGTATTACATGGCTTTTGCGGTGGGCATGAGCTTGATGAAGCAGAAAATGGGGAGGTTCCATCCCCTTGTACTTGGTTTATTCCTATCGCTCATCGATCTCCTGTCCAATGAGATTGAACTTCTGGCGCGCAGCTTCATTTTCGATACACCCTACAAATTTTCACAGCAGTTAGTGTATATTTCGGTGATTGCACTTGTAAGAAGCTATTTCGTGGTCGGCATCTATAGCAGCGTGACCATTCATCAGATGAGAGTCCTCCACAGTGAGCAGCAGAAGCGGATGGAGCAGATGCTGAATACGAACAGCGGACTGTACGGCGAAGTATTTTACCTGCGCAAGTCCATGGAAACGATTGAGCAGCTGACGGCCAAAAGCCACAATTTATACGAAAGAGTGAACGGCTCAGGACTGAAAAGTTATGCCCGCACGATTTTGGAAATTACGCAACAAATCCATGAGGTGAAAAAGGACTCCCAGCGCATCCTTGCTGGCTTATTAAAGCTCTTTGACCGGGAATTCGCTTCGAATATGAGGCTGGCGGAAATCATAGAATTCGCGATAAAATCCAATCTTGGATACAGCGGCATGATCGGCAAAAGGATTCGATTCACCACGGATCTGCGAATTAATTATGACTCGGATCACTATCTTCCTCTGCTGACGGTTATGAATAATCTGCTGTCCAACAGTGTGGAGGCGATTGAGGATCAGGGAACGATTCATGTAAGTGCGCACGAGTGTGGCGCTGAAACGATTCTGACTGTTTCCGATACGGGAACGGGGATTGCCGACTTCGAGAAGGATATGATCTTCGAGCCTGGTTTCACAACGAAATTCAATCAGGAAGGCTTTGCCGCAACGGGCATCGGGCTTTCTCACGTACGGGATATTGTTCATTCCTTAGGCGGGGATATTCATTTGCGCTCTGATGAGCCTTTCTCTCAGACAACTTTTGTGATCACCTTATTGACCGATACGTTGAAAAAAGGAGCGTAGAGATCATGCTGTCTTTCGGAATTGTGGACGATGATGCGGTAAGCAGGCTGATGCTGCACAAGATTATTGAAAAAGGCGGGTTAGGCGAAGTCGTAGGAACAGCAGGCAGCGGGAGCGAAGGGGAGAGAGTGCTGCTCGAAACGTCCCCGGATGTTGTTGTCATCGATCTGCTGATGCCGGATCAGGACGGGATTGAGACCATCATTCGGCTCAAGGAGCAAGGCTTTCAAGGTAAGTACGTCATGATTTCGCAGATAGAAAATAAAGAGATGATCGGCAAGGCTTATCAGGCTGGCGTCGAATATTATATTCAAAAGCCGATTAACAAAATCGAAGTGGAAGCGGTGCTTTCCAAGGTCAACGAGCAGTGGAAGATCAGTCGTTCCCTGAAGGAGATTCAGGATTCTTTGACGAAGCTGAGCCTATTGAATCTCACGCCAGAGAGTACTCGCAAAAAGCGCAGCGTGCGCGAGATCGTCCAGCCTATTCTCATGGATATGGGTATTGTCGGGGAGAGCGGAAGCCGAGATGTGACGGACATTATCGAGCATCTGACGAAGCATCATAGAGGTGACGGAATACCGCCGCTTAAGGAACTGTATGAGACGGCAGCTCGCACCCACAAACTGCAAGAGTCTGATGTAGAAAAGGAAGGCAAAGCCGTCGAGCAGCGCATTCGCCGAGCCGTTATGGCTGCCTTAGCCCATATAGCAAGCATCGGCTTGACCGATTACAGCAATCCGAAATTCGAGCATTATGCGCCGCTTTATTTTGAGTTTCAGGATGTCCGCATGAAAATGAAAGAAATCGATGAGAATTTGAAGTCGGAGAAAAGCAAAATTAACATTAAAAAGTTTCTCCAGGTCCTTTATCTGGAAGTCACGGACAAGATGCGAAGCGAGCGTTAGGCCCAGAATATGGGTGCTTTGCGGTTGCGAATTGACCGGCGGTTATGATATGATTTTGTACATAGTAGGCAGAGGAGGTGAAGGTAGGATGAATCGAGAGTTTGTGAACAACCGTGTGAGCCAGTTACCCATCGCGATGGCTGGCATCGTTCATGCAGCAGCATGCAACGGGAGAAGTCTGTCCAAAAATGTTCATACGGCATCACAACTCACGAAAAGACACCTACCTTAACCTCAATCGGATGATCCGCTCAAGGTCGTAGGAATTTTCCTGCGGCCTTTTTTGCTGCGTTCAGGATAGGGTCTTTCATAACCAGGGAGGATCCTTAACAATGTTAATTATCAATGGTCAAAATATGAAGAAATACCACGGCGCCCAGCTGGTGCTGGCAGACGTCACTTTTGAGATTCATCAGGGGGAACGAATCGGATTGGTTGGGCGCAACGGCAGCGGCAAATCGACCCTATTGCGCCTCATTTCCAAAATGGAGAAGCCGGACGAGGGGCTGCTGACGGTGCGTAAAGATACGCGAATCGGCTACTTAGCCCAGATTCCGACGGAGTGGGAGCGAGGCACCGTGTACGATGTGCTTGCGGCTAGCTTTGCGGAGCTGCTCGCATGCCGCGCCGCGATGACAGAGCTGGAACAGCGCATGTCTGATTCATCGGCCATCGGTGAGCTCGACCAGCTGCTGAGGCGGTATGCGCAGCTGCAGGAGCGTTTCGAGCGGGAAGGCGGGTATGAGCTGGACGCCAGGATCGACCAGGTGGCAAGCGGACTTCGCATTGCCCGCGAGGTATACGGGCGAGACTTCGCCTCGCTGTCCGGTGGGGAGAAGACGAAGATTGCGCTCGCTTCTCAACTAATCGGCAAGCCGGATGTGCTGCTGCTCGATGAGCCGACGAATCATCTCGATCTATATGGCGTGGAATGGCTGGAGGAATATTTGACCCATTATGAGGGTGCATGCTTCATTGTATCTCATGATCGCTACTTTTTGGACCGGGTCGTTACCAAGATTGTAGAGTTGGAAGACGGAGAATCTTCGACTTATCTGACTTCCTATACGGGATACATGAAGGAGAAAGAAGTCCGGCTGCTGCAGCAATTCGCCGATTATCAGGAGCAGCAGAAGGTCATCAAGAAAATGAAAGAGACGATCAAGCAGCTAATGGAGTGGGGGCGGGTCGGGGGGAACGAGAAGTTTTTCCGCAGAGCGGCGTCCATGCAGAAAGCGCTCGATCGCATGGAGAAGCTGAAGCGGCCTGTCCTTGATCCGAAGGCAGCTGAATTCGGGCTGAAGGTGGACGATCGCTCTGGCAAGCGGGTAATCGTGTTCGATGAAGTAAGTAAGCAGTATGGGGATAAAGTGCTGCTGCGGCGGGCAAGCGGCTTGCTGGAGTATGGCGAGAAAGTGATGCTTTTGGGACATAACGGTTCAGGAAAAACGACCTTGCTGAGAATGCTGTTGGGCGAGGTACAGCCTGACGGGGGCGAGCTGGAAATTGGCGCACGCGTGGACATCGGTTACTTGGCGCAGCAGGAGTACCCCGAGGACCAGAAGAAAACGGTGCTGGCCTACTTTTGCGAGGAAGCCCGCATGGAAGAAGGGGAAGCTAGAGGCAGACTCGCTGCTTATCTATTCTATGGCGCGGATGTTTTCAAGCCTGTTAGCTCGCTTTCGGGCGGGGAGTGGACGCGACTTCGGCTTGCGCTGCTCGTGCTGCGCAAGCCGAATCTGCTCATTTTGGATGAGCCRACGAATCATATGGACATTGCCTCAAGGGAGGCGCTAGAGGAAGCGCTTGAGGAGTTTCCGGGTACGGTGCTTGCGGTGAYGCACGACCGTTACTTCATGAACCGGCTGTCCCAGAAAATATGGGAGCTGGATCAAGGGCGCATCACCGTCTATTTGGGCAGCTTTGATGACTACAAAGCTAAGAGCGCTCAGCTGCGCGCGGCGCAGGCGCGAGAGGCGGATGCCGCTCCGGTGACGAAGTCGACCGGCGCTGGTTTAAAGGCCGCAGCGGCCAAGGCGGAGCCGCGCGAGAAGTCGCGCAGCACGGCTGCGTTCGCGCGCGAGAGGCTGGAGCGGGACATCGCGGAAGTGGAGGCGCGGCTCGGCGAGCTCGACCAGGCGCTGGAGAATCCGGCGGCTGAGGAGCTGAGCCGCCTCTGGGCAGAGCGCGAAGCAGCGCAGGGGGCTTTGGACCAGCTGTATGCGGAGTGGATACAGCTGGAAGGATAGGAAGAGGGGAGCCGTGGGCTCCTCTTTTGTGTTTGCATCGGCGGCGGAGAGGAACTCTGATCCGCTATCGTGCAGTAAAACGCCCCCTTGCCCTGCTAAGGGGAACTAGGGGGCGCTATTTCGTTTGTTCGGGCCGATATGAGGCAACTGCGCGCGAATAGCGCCCTGTAGTTCCGCTCGGTCAGCGATATCGGCTGATTTCGCTGAAATAGAGGACTACAGTTCCGCGGAAGCTAGTCCAAATCTGCGCCTTAGACCCGAACCCATCTCACAGGGATCTCCACGCGCTGCGGAGTATACTGYCCGCTGCACTGCTCGAGCAGCAAGCTTACGGCGGACAGCGCCATTTGCTCCTCATCCTGCAGCACATGCGAGATGCCCGGGATTTCCGGATCATCGAAGGACACGAGCACGGTGTTCGAATTCAAGGCTTCCTCCTCATGGAGAGCATGATGCGTAAGCCTCGCCATCTCGGCTGTCAAAGCAAAAACAGCCGTAATGTTCGGATGCTGATGCAGAAATTTTGCAACATAAGCTGAGGTGTCGCCCGTCCTGAGGATGTCGATGGGCACGTGGCACCATAAGCTTTTATCAATGGGAATATTGCCGTCAATATAAGCTTTTTCGAAGCCATGGGTGCGGTCCTCAATGGATGTATTCGTATTATCCGGGGAAATCAGCGCAATTTGCCGGTGGCCTTCCTTGAGCAGACGGTCAACGGTCTCGTAGGCGCCGCCCCAGTTATCGGATGTAATCCGGTACGTATCGATATTTCGCAAGTAGCGGTCAATGAAGACAAATGGGTATTTATCTAAAGACAAGCGCAGCAGCGATTCGTTATAACTCTCATCTTCCGTAGGGAAAACAATGATGCCGCGGACGCCTTGCGTATTCGTGAGCTGCTCTACGGCACGGGATTCTTCATGGGAAGACTCCCGAGTGATATGCAGGACAAGCTGATAGCCGGCTTCCTTGACATAATATTCGACATAATCAACGAGTCGTTGGATCACCTTTGTTTTCATCGTAGGGATGATCAGACCTATGTAATTGTAAGGATTGTTGTGCGCAGCTGGCGCTACAGGAATAGATCCGATCGAAGTGATTTCCGTGGTCACGGGGGCGGGATCTGGTGATACGAAGGTTCCCTTCCCTTGAATGCGGGTGACGAGCCCTTCGTCCACGAGGACGGCCAAGGCGTTTTTCACCGTAATTTTGCTGACTCTAAATTCATCCATGAATTCCTGCTCGGAAGGCACGCGATCCCTGGGACGAAGCTCTCCTGAAATGATTTTGTCTTTGATGGATTGGTAAATTTGTCGATAGAGAGGAACTTTATTCATTCGAGCATCACCTGATTCTGTATAATCTAGCTAGTTTCATTGTACTTAGTAAATCAATAAAATGGAATATGTTTAATATAATAAATGTGATTTTATACTAAATTGGTTATATAAATATGGAATTTTATGTACTATAATTCGATGTGTAAAGCGCTTACACGTTGTTAATTCCAATCTAGGGGGAATCATTGTTATGAAAAGGAAGCTTCAAGTTACTTCAGCTGTGGTCTTGGCATCGATGCTTTTACTATCTGCTTGYACATCAAGCCCGAGCTCAACGCAAAATGATAGCGCAACCAAGCCAGGCGAGCCGGTCAAGCTGAGTTTCTGGACGTTTAATGAACTGCATCAGAAATTTTTTGAAAGCATGGCAGAGTCCTGGAACAAAGCACATCCTGAGCAGTCAATCAAACTAGAAGCGACGACGTTCCCTTATGATGATAACCACAATAAACTGCTGGTGGCACTGCAATCCGGTACAGGTGCTCCTGATATGGCTGACATTGAAATCAGCAAGATTGGCAATTTTCTGAAAGGTGATGTCCAGCTTCTCCCTCTTAACGACATTGTTG
>NZ_JBFTQB010000137.1:0-9674 GCF_056398785.1 Paenibacillus sp. 01T422
GTCCAAGCGAAGATCGAAATCTTTGTCTGCATGCAGCTCCAGAAACCAGCCAAATTCTTTGCATAGATAAGCAGACAAATTCTCAATGATGAAATCCTGCATGATATTGTGAAAAGTTACACTCGTTCCTGGCTCACCATCCGTCAATTTGATCCTCGAAACCTCGTAAGCATCCAACTGATTCGCGCCAATCTGAATGGTATACGTATTTTTCAGCAAGCCGTCCACATAGGTCGTTTTCCATGTCGCATCTGAAGCAAAGCGATGGAAGGTTAAGCGGCCGATGCCATTTTTACCATGCATCGCCGATGTGGTTCTAGTCCGCTTCTCTGGATCTATCTGCTTCTCAGACTCAAAAAACGGCGTGAACTTCCGTTCCAATTCACGCCGATCAATGCCGTAACCGTTATCCGAGATCACGATATGGTCAACGCCGCCGAGCACATTTAAATGAAGTTTAACGTCTACCACTGTAGCTTGCGCGTCGAAGCCGTTCCAAATATATTCGGAAATCGCCTGCAAATAATCAAATTTACGAAGAGTTTTTTCGATCCCTTTTGAGGATATTTGTATTTTGCCCACAACGATCAGCCCCTTCTACGAGTGAACTCTACCTTCCTCTCTATCATATTCCAAATCTCTCATTGCTGTATGTCGATTTCTGCAACCCTTTCACCATTGATTTTCGACAAAATGACGGTTTTACGCTTGTAGTCAGGCCCTTGCCTTTTTAAAAAAGAATTAACATACGGTTAACGTTCCACGAATAATCGGATGTTACGCTAAACGCATCTAGGAACTACAGGAGGGATTCTTATGCGCCTCGCGTTGTTTACCGATACCTACGTTCCTCAAATGAATGGCGTTGCACTCACGTTAGGACGTCTCACGGATTACTTGAACCGTCGTGGTGTTGAGCACCTTGTGTTCACACCCAAATGCACAGATGAAATGGCTTACTCCGAACTGATTCGCCCCGTACCCTCCGTACCTTTTTTTCTCTACCCCGAATGCCGGATTGCTTTACCCAACATTATTTCTCTGCGTTCTGAGCTTGACCGCTTCCGACCTCATCTGCTTCACATGGCAACTCCGTTTAACATCGGTTTGTGTGGTCTCCATTACGCCCGCAAGCACCGGATTTCGCACGTAGCTTCCTATCACACCCATTTTGATCGCTATTTAGCCTACTACCGGATGAAGAGAGCTGTCCCCTTGTATTGGACGTACATGAAATGGTTTCACCAATCCTGCGACGCCACTTTCGTCCCTTCAACCGATACCATGCAGCACCTGCATGCACAAGGCTTCAACCGCATGCTGTTGTGGTCCAGAGGTGTCGATTGCGCGCTCTACACCCCCGATAAACACACGAACGCGGTTCGTGAGCGATACGGAATTACAGCCCCATACCTCCTCCTCTATGTGGGGCGCATTGCCCCAGAGAAAGATATTGATACCTTATCGGCTGTCATGCGCACTTTGCCTGATTCACTGAAAGAACGTGTTCACTGGCTTATCGTAGGAGATGGACCGCAACTTGACGAGTTGCGTGAACAAGCTCCGAATAATGTGACATTTGCTGGTTACAAGCAAGGTGAAGAGCTCGCAGAAATCTATGCCTCATCAGATCTCTTCGTCTTCCCTTCCAGTACCGAAACTTTCGGCAATGTCGTCCAAGAGGCGATGGCTTCCGGCCTTCCGGTTATTGCCGCTAATAGCGGAGGCGTGCGGGACATGATTGTTCCTGGACAGACAGGAACCTTATGCGAGCCTCGCCAACCCGAATCCTTCATTCAAGCGATTGATGCTTTCGTTAATGCCCCGGAACAATGGGCAGATTTCCGCCAAGCAGCGAGAAGTTTTGCTCTTAGGCGCTCTTGGGATGCTATCTTTGATCGATTGCTGGAGGACTACGAACAAATTATTGATGCTCGCCAGCTTGGAAGCAAACTGGGATTCTATACAGCTTAAAGGAGGGGACATCCATGCGATTAACATTAGTCGGAACAGGGTATGTGGGCTTGGTTGCCGCCGTGTGCTTTGCGAAGCTGGGGCACGAAGTCATTGCCGTTGACCGCGAGCCCGTTATTCACGGGCTGAAGGAAAATAAGCTGACTGTGTGGGAACCTCAGCTGGAGCCAGAGTTGGCTGATGTCTATGCGAAGGGATTATTAAGCTTCGAGACAGATATCGTCAAGGCTTCATCCGACACTGATGCTTTGATGATTGCTGTGGGCACTCCCACACGTTCGGACGGCCATACGGATCTGGGGCATATTCATGAAGTGTTGTCTCACTTGATGCAAGCTGGCACCTGTCCCCCTCTTGTGATCATAAAAAGCACGGTCCCCGTAGGCACCTGCGATGAACTGGAAGCTACTTTGCTAGCGGCTGGTCTTCGCACAGAGGTAGCCTTTAATCCCGAGTTTTTAAGGCAGGGCAGCGCTTTTAATGACTTCATGGCGCCAGACCGCATCGTATTCGGTTGTAAAACACCCCAAGCCGAATCGCTTCTGCGTCAGTTATATGAAGGGATCGAGGCTCCCGCACATGTTTGTGATAGGCGCAGCGCTGAGCTTATTAAATACGCATCGAATGCCTTCCTTGCGATGAAAATCTCATTCGCGAACATGATGTCCGATGTGTGTGAAGGCTATGGCGCAGATATCCGCCACGTGATGAGGGGCGTTGGCGCTGACCGGCGCATCGGGCCTGAATTCCTGTCGGCAGGTGTTGGCTATGGCGGCTCCTGTTTCTCCAAGGATCTGCAGTCCCTGCTGACCACCGGGAAGCTGATCGGCAGCTCGCTTCCACTTTTGGAGTCGGTCGCTAAGGTCAATGATCAGCGTATTCCAAGAATGATCGCCAAGCTTATCTCCCTTTGGGGCAATCCCTTAGGCAAGCGACTCTGCGTATTAGGCATCTCATTCAAGCCAAATACAAATGATGTTCGCGATGCGCCATTTCTAACCTTATTAGCTCAATGTGAGCGTCATGGCATTGAGGTTCAAGCCTTCGATCCTGTCGTCAGACAAGTTGGAGCCAAAGCCGTTCAGGTGATGGATTCCCCTTATGCAGCAGCAGCCCAAGCTGACGCGGTCATGATAATGACGGAATGGCCGCAGTTCGCCGAACTCGATTGGCCCTACCTGCTTGATCTTATGCGTCGGCCTTATGTGCTTGACGGTCGGAATCTCTTGCCAAGCCAAATCATCTCACAAATTGTGGCTGTTGATGGGGCTATGTATATGCCAGTTGGAAGGTCGATGGAGTGTAGTCCAATCCCATGGGTGGGAGTCCCCTCTCCGGAATAAAATAAATCAAACCCCAGTCCTCGATAAAAGGACTGGGGTTTTGCATTCCACCACGGAATTATCTGCTTTCAACTTCCACAAAAGTAACATGCTCAACAGCTTTCAACGAAGCGTAGATATCCGTTACTTGCACTTTTTCATACGTTAACAGCTTCAATTCCATCTGACTGGAGCTGCCTTCTACATCTTTCACTTTAACGCGTTCAATCTGAATGTTTAGTTCCTTCAGCCTTATGAAAATCCGGTTGGGATCCTGACTTTCATGACAAATAATTCTTACTTCCAAATATCGTTGTTTGAGAGAGCGGGGGCCGATCCATTTAATCAAGACCGGAAACAAATTAACGGAGAAAATAATAAAGATGACGGCTACAAAGGCCTGCAAATAATAGCCAGCACCGGTTGCAATCCCAAGCGCAGATGCCGACCATACCATAGAGGCTGTCGTTAAACCAGAAATTTCATCGTTATTCTTTCTTAAAATGACGCCGGCGCCTAAGAAACCGACGCCACTGACGATTTGCGCCGCAAGTCGCATTGGGTCCATGTTGGTATGACCTGGAATAGAGAATCGACCTACGGATTCGATTGAAACCATCGTAATTAAGCAGCTGGCAACGGCAATAACCATGTTCGTCTTCATGCCTACCGGCTTATGTTTCAATTGCCGATCAATTCCGATTAACATCCCAAGAAATAGAGCTATACCTAACTTGATAACAAAGGGAGATATCAACACTGTGTTTCTCCTCTCAACTTGCATCTGTCTAGAACGCGAGGCTTGTTATACGGATACGGAAAGACCGTTTAATACGGAGTCGATTTCAACATAGGGGTACCCTTGGGCCTCAGCAACAGCTTTATACGTAACTTTACCTTCAATCGTATTAAATCCTTTTGCTAAATCTTGATGCTGCAAGGCAGCTTCACGATAGCCTTTATTGGCAATTTGCAAGCCATAGCCTACCGTGACATTCGTTAAGGCAACTGTGGAAGTCTGTGCGACCGCGCCAGGCATATTGGCAACAGCGTAATGCACAACACCGTGTTTCACGTAGGTCGGATCACTGTGTGTCGTAATACGGTCGATAGTCTCAATCGAGCCGCCTTGATCAATCGCTACGTCCACAATGACGGAACCCGGCTTCATCGTTTTGACGACGGCTTCAGTCACCAGCCGTGGCGCACGGCTGCCCGGAATCAATACAGCGCCGATCAGCAGATCCGCTTTTTTAACAGCCTCGGCAATATTGCTGCCATGCGACATTAATGTACGCAGACGTCCTTGGAATTGATCGTCCAATTGGCGCAGCCGTTCTGGATTTACATCAAGTAGTGTCACGCTCGCACCTAGACCAACGGCCATTTTCGCCGCTTGCGTCCCCACCACGCCTCCGCCGATAATCACGACTTCAGCTGGCGCTACCCCAGGAACTCCGCCAAGGAGAATACCTTTTCCGCCTTTGGACTTTTCCAGGAATTGTGCGCCGATTTGAATGGACATCCTGCCGGCCACTTCACTCATCGGAGTCAGAAGCGGTAGTGAACCATTATTTAGTTGAATCGTTTCATAAGCGATTGCAATGACTTTCTTGTCCGTTAATGCACGAGTCAACTCGGATTCTGCTGCAAGGTGCAGGTAAGTAAATAGAATTAAGCCTTCCCGGAAATACCCATATTCCTCAGCAAGTGGCTCTTTTACTTTAAGAACCATCTCTGCCGACCATGCATCCGCAGCAGTGGGTACAATCTTGGCACCTGCCGCCAAATAAGCCTCATCCTCGAAGCCGCTCCCCAAACCCGCGTTAGCTTCAACCCAAACCTCATGCCCGTAATGTTTGAAAGAGGCTACTCCTGCGGGAGTAATTCCAACACGATTCTCATTGTTTTTAATTTCTTTCGGCACACCAATAATCATGCTCATGCATCTCCTTCGTCTATGTCCAGAATTTTTCTTGCTGTATGGCATCCACAAGACGAATCATATCAGCAGTTTCCACTTCACCAATGTTGCCAATTCGGAACGTATTGGCATTCGTAATTTTACCCGGATAGATCACAAAACCTTTGAGCTTCAATTTCTCATATAACGTTTGGAACTGGAACGCTTCACTTGCCGGATATAAGAAGGAAGTAATGATCGGTGACTGCAGCACCTCTGGAAGCAGTGTCTCGAATCCGAGTACCTTCATCCCTTTGACAAGTGCCCGCTGGCTTGTTTTGTATCGGTTGTATCTGGCGATAACTCCACCTTCGTCTGCCAACTCTTTTAGCGCTTCATAGAAAGCACGGACAACGTGAGTTGGTGATGTAAAACGCCATTTACCATTGTAGTTCTCCATTTTATCCCACTGATCAAACAAATCGAGGGAATGGGAACGCGCCAATCCGGCACACTTTTTCATTTCATCAATTTTGGCGATAATAAAACCGAATCCTGGAACACCCTGAATGCACTTGTTGGCGCTGCTGATTAAGAAGTCAATCTGTAGATCCGCGATATCCATCGGGATTCCGCCAAAGGAGCTCATGGCATCTACGATATAAGTTTTGTTATAGCTCTTAACTATGCGGCCCACGGCTTCTATCGGGTTCAACATACCTGTCGTCGTCTCACAATGAACAACAGCCACATGCGTGATATCCGTTTCTTTGCGCAGCGTATACTCCAATAGATCCAAATCCGGAGGCTGAATCTCCCCGCTATCCAACACAACGAGCGAAATGTTCAGCATTTTTGCCATTTGAGCCATCCGTTGACCATAAGCACCATTCGCCATAACTAGAATCTTGCCATCCTGTGGAACAACGCTTCCGATGACCGACTCTACACAAAATGAACCGCTGCCTTGCATAAGAACGGAGGTATACAGCGAAGTTTCCTTAGTCGCTAATTGGACAAGTTTAGCGCGAATATCCTGTACAATTCGATTATAATCATCATCCCACGTACACCAGTCTTTCAGCATGGCCGCTTTTACCCTTTTGCTCGTCGATAGGGGTCCAGGCGTCAAAAGCAAATACGGGTTATCTTCAATCAAATCAATATTCATGGTTGAAACCTCCTTAGGCTTATTCATCTATTGACCACCTTTTGCCAATCGGGCGTTAATATCGTCAATGACTTTCACAAGGTCGCCGATCGTCGGGATCACATAATCAGCTCCAGCTTGACGGAAACGTTCTTCAACAACTGCCATTTTCGCTGCCAATTCCGCAGCTGGCAGTGTTTGAACTTCCTCCTCGGTAAGACCGAGTTCACTTCCCCCTTTTACAACCCCTACACTCCATGCCCCAGCGTTAACACCTTCTTGAATATCGCTGACAGTATCGCCTACTTTAACAATCGCCTGAAACGGATAAACACCTAGATTCGCTGCATTCGCATAACACATCCACGGATACGGACGTCCACCTTTTACTTCGGAAGGGGTGACCAATGAATCCGGTTCATACCCTTTCAACTTGGCTTCACGGCTGACAACTGCCATCATTTCCGCGGTATATCCCGTCGTAGAGCCGATTTTCAGTCCTCTGCCTCGCAGTTCCTTCACTAAGTCCAGAGCGCCAGGGATCAGATCCGTATAATTCGGTAAAATTTCAAAAAGCAACGGTTCGAAGTCAGCATACAAATCATCCACATCTGCATTGGTAGGCAGAGCACCGAATTTATCTTTCCATAGCTGAGCGATTCTTGGAATGGCGCATAACGTATGGATATGATCCCATTTCAGTAGTCCCATCGGGCCACGTGCTTCTTCCGCTGTAATGGGAATGCCCCGCTTCTCAAATATCCGCAGGAATACATCAAGTGGCGCAAAACATCCATAATCAACCATCGTACCTGCCCAATCAAAAATAACAGCTTGAATTTGACCTTCATAATTTCTCGACACCATTACCATCCCTCTCTTAGTTCACAAATCTATCTTTATTCTGATGTGATCCACTCTACATGCCTTTGTTCTAGTTCAGTTTCCCATTCTTCCGGTGGCGGAACATTGCTGACGATGACATCGATATCCCGCAAATCCGCCATTTTATAAAATTGCACCATGCCTATTTTGGAGTGGTCGGAGACCACAATGTTCATTTTGGCATGTTCCATCATCTTCTTCGCTAACTGACCGCGCTTTTCATCAAAAGAGGTGATTCCTTTGTCAATCATCATCCCATCGATAGAGATAAACGCTTTGTCTGCATAAAAATGCTCTACCATCTTCTCCGCCAATGAGCCGACAACCCTAGATTGCAGCGAGCTTACTTTGCCTCCAATGAAAAATATTTCCCCAGAGTACAAATCTCTGTTCTTATACTCAATGAGCGAATGAAGCGCAGGAATGGAGTTTGTTATGATCGTGAGATTCTCCTTATCAAGCAAATGTTCAATCATCTGCAGCGTCGTCGAGCCGTCATCGATAAAGATCACTTCATTGTCCTGGGCAAGAGCTGCAGCCGCTTTGCCTATCTTACGTTTTTCCTCTACATTCAGTACTTTTCTGTTCAGATGGGAGGGCTCTTCTCGGGAACGATTCACTTTCACCGCTCCGCCGTAGACCCGCTTCAACTTGTTAGAATCTTCTAGATCCTCCAAATACCTGCGCACGGTTTCCGAAGAAACCTGAAGAACCTCGACTAACTCATTGGTAATCACTTTGCCTTCGGAATTGATCTGATTAAGGATATATTCCTTACGTTCTTCCCCGATAAGTGACACGAACGTTAACCTCCTTACACAACTGCCTCATTGTTAAATCGTAGCGGTTACTTTCGAATTTGCCATGCTTCTGTTTTCTTTCTTACTTTTTTGGAAAGGAGCGTATACAGTAGTCTTACGATAATATTCGTAATCACGATGAGCACCGCCATAGCTGCTGCCGCAGCTACATCTCCTGCATCCTCCATATTCACGAGCGCCACTGCCGCTAAGTTCAAATCCGCTGATCGCAGAAAAACAACCGCAGAAACAGTAACCATCGAGTTAACAAAGAGGTACATAGCGATTTCTATGATCGCCGGTAGACACATAGGAACCGTTACTCTCATCAGAGTTTTGTAAAAAGGTACGCGCATCGATTCAGAAACAAGTTCGAATTCTTTATCCAGTTTCTTCAAGGCTGTCGTCGCCGTGATAAAGGGCACCCCGTAGAAGTGGGTGATATTGGCAAGTACAAGGATAATCATCGATCCATAAATCCAATTCATAGGATTGTTCGGATTATTAAAGAAGAAAATGTAAGCCAAACCAATGACCATACCAGGCAGTGCTAGCGGCAGTACCGACAGAAAATAGCCAATCTGCCTAAGTCCGTTCAAATGACGCGATTTCTCGATGAGATAGGCAAATAGAAATGTGACGATTGTTCCGACGACTGCCGTAAAAAACGACACCTGCAAACTGGTCCAAAACGGATCAAGCCCTGAACCTGCGACATGGGAGAAATCATAATGTTTGAAACTGAAATTTAAGTTATAAGGCCAAACTTTAATTAATGAAGCACATGCAATCGTAAGTAATGGAATGAGTATTAAAATAGAAATGATGACTCCAAACAGTTGATAAAAGCTGTCCCGAGCTTTCCCCCCAGCAATCCGATAAGGAGTTGATTTGGAAGAAAGCATGGAACGCTGTTTTCTTTCTACCATTCGATCAACTGCAAAAGCGATAATCGCCGGAATGGTTAACAAAATACCAACCGTAGCGCCCATTGACATATTTTGCTGTCCAATGACTTGCTTATAAATATCCGTGGCCAATACGTTGAATTTACCGCCAATTGCTTGTGGTGCCCCGAAATCCGTGAAACAAGCCGTGAAACAAACGAAGATTGCACTGATTAAACCATATTTGACCGAAGGCAAAGTAACCGTCAGGAACGTCCTCACCTTGCCTGCTCCCAATGTCTCCGCGGCTTCATACAACCGCTGATCTGTGATAGACAAAGCAGTAATGAAAATGAGAAAAGCTTGTGGGAACAAATAAATGACCTCGGAAATGACGATGCCCACTGGACCGTAGATCGGGATATGAATACCACTCGGCAATAATCCGAAAATGCCCGTTGTCACCATACCCTGATTGCCAAACAGATACGTTAAAGCAATTCCGTGCATCATGGTCGGTTCAAAAAGCGGCAGCATAGCGACATAATGCAGGTAAGCTTTACCTCGAATGGCCGTCCGGCTAATCCCATACGCGTACAGGAATGCCAGAGAGACGGCAATACCCGTAGAAAGCAATGAAACCCACACTGTATTCCACAAGGATTGCGTCAAGGATGGTGTTGTAAAATATTTGATGAAATTCTGAATCCCGATGAATTCTGCCTTCGTATTGAAAAAAGCTTTACTGAACAG
>NZ_JBFTQB010000138.1:0-21395 GCF_056398785.1 Paenibacillus sp. 01T422
ATGGACGAATATGCCTGTACCTGACGGTATTACGGGAGACTCCTATTTCCATGATGCCAGCAACGGATGGGCTGTCAAGCAAGGGCAAGGCACCGTGGAAGTTGTGAGAACACAGGATGGAGGCAAAACTTGGAAGAGTGTGATGTCCCGCAATAATGCCGCTAATCTCACAGGCTCCGTAATTCGTTCCGCTGGAGCGAACGATGCTTGGATTGAGCTAATCGGGGAGTCAGGGATGACCCAAACTTCGTATTCCTTGTTCCACACGAAGGATGGCGGGAAGACCTGGCTGACGGTGATTGCCAACAGCACCGCTGGAGGCGGGCCGGCCCCTGGTATCGCTGCAGGTGATACCGCAGGGCCGAAGAACACGGGCTCGAAGCCCGGGCCGCTCTACGTCGTAAGTCCCGACGTAGCCTTCATGGGCGGCCAGTGCCCGAGCTGCGACAAGCCGAACTCCGTCGGATGGACGAAGGACGGCGGTCAAACCTGGGTGAACGGCAAAGAGACGTTCACTGGCTATGGCGAGCTTCTGCTGGGCATGGCAGATGCGAATCAAGGCTGGCTGATCACGAATGACAATGAGCAGCCTAGCGTGATGTACACCACCGGCACAGGTGGTGTGAACTGGACGAAGGCGCATACCTTCGATGCACCGAAATAACAAAAAGCCTTACCGGAAGCGGACTGCTAACGGTAAGGCTTTTTCTCACATCCATGAAATTCCAATTGTCACGACCCCCTGACCTCGGGAGTGGAGTGAGAATGGTATGTGTAGACTTGCTATCTCTGCACATACACAGGAGGTCAGACATGCTTGCCCCTAAATATACGATATCTACGCTAGTCATCGCACTTGCCGTGCTCATTGGTTTTACCGTGCAAAATCCAGAGAACATGGCGCTGAACTCGGCATATACGAATACGAATGATCATAAACCGCAATCAACGGAACCGACTCAACCTGCCGAAATGGCGACTCCAGAACCAACACCCTTGGCGACGCCTATACCAAAAAGTACGGTGGAGGCAGTTACTTCCACGTCATCTCCGGCGCGGACAGCTAAGCCAATTGCGAAGCCTTCAGCGACGCCAATAGCAGCAGTTCCAAGCACTTCAATTTCTCCACCTGCTCTCCAACCTAGTGAAATGGAAAGTCCCACAGCGGCTCCAGTTGCAACGATAGCCGTGCAAGGGAACGTTGTTCCGCAGGCAAGCCCTACACCGTCTGCGGTTATTGCTGCGACTGCGACACCTTCTATGAGTAAGCCGATGACAGAACAAATTCGCGAGCTAGATGACCCCGTTCCGGGTGTAAAGAAAGTGAATCTCGCTTCCGCCGAGATCGTGAAAATCAAAGAACAATACGAACAAATAGCGGCTTCCGATAGCAAGGACGAACTATGGAAACGTAAAGCCGACCATCTCATAGTCAAAGGAATGAGCTTCCTGGGTACTCCTTATGCTTTCGGAGCGAAGGAAGGTCAAACCGACTCGTTCGACTGTTCCTCCTTTCTCGAGTACCTATTTGCGACCCAAGAGGTAAGCTTGCCACGTGATGCAGGGCAGCAAAGTGAACGAGGAACAGAGGTGTCCATCGTTGAACTGCACGAGGGCGATCTCGTATTTTTCACAACGCCCAAGCGAAAAAACAAAGAAGGCAGCGAGCAGATCGGCCATGTGGCGGTCTATATAGGTAACGGACTTATCCTGCATACTTTTCGCCCAGGCATCGGCGTAACCGTCTCGGAGTTGGATTCCGTCTGGAAAGATCGCTTTGTTAAGGCCAAGCGTGTGCTGCCTTAATGAATTTTTGCAGGAATGGCCTTGTTATAGCCCAGAAGCTCTGATACGGTGATTAACTTGTATCCCCTGTTTTTTAATTCCGGCAAAATAATCTTCAAGGCTGCAATGGTTTGCGTTGGGCCTTCAATGTAGTCATGAAACAGAACAATGTTCCCATTTTTCGCATTTTTCAGCACCGTGTTCACAATGCGATTGACCCCCGGAGTATCCCAATCCTTCGTATCCAGCTGCCAGCTCCACATGATCATTTTGTAGCCTTCATCCTTAACGACAGACACAAGACGCTCATTATAGAAGCCCCCAGGCGGCCGAAACAATTGTGACCGCAGTCCAGTTTTCGCAACAATCAAATCTTCCGTCGTGTTCAGCTCTTTCTTGATGTTGGTATTTCGCCCGATGTAGGCATGGCTATATGTATGATTAGCAATCTCATGACCTTCTCGAGCTGTTTGTTCCAGAACATCGGGGTAGAGCTGAATTTTGTTGCCGACAACGAAAAAAGTCGCTTTCGCGTCATACTGCCTAAGCAGATCTAGAACTTGAGCCGTATACTTAGGATGCGGGCCATCATCGAAAGTAAGGGCGATCACCTTCTCATCGGTATTCACTTCCCAGACAATTTCCCCGCGTGTTTCATAGTAGGTACGGTCTTTTTTAGGAGCGGCACTGGCTGCTACTGGCTGCATCAACAACAAGCAAATACACAAAGCTGCAATGATTCTCATGATGTCTCCTTCGCCTATTTGATACAAGTAGCGTTTCCAATTATCCTCAAAGGAATTCAAGATTTCGGTGGTTCGCTCCCGTTTCCACTGCCATTCCCGTTTGTATTTCCATTTCCATTGAAAAAAGTAGTCGTGAGCGCCTTGATTTTTTCCATAAATTTACCATATCCGTACCCGGTCAAAAAAGCGATAGAGATGCGTGCTGACATGGAATCGTCAACTTGCAGCAGCATAATGCCGCTCTCGAACAAGACGATGGTGATGATAGCGGAACCGAAACAGAGGATAGGCCGCATGAAATACCAATACATCCACTGCGGAGTCAGGTCATGATAATGCTCGTGGAACATCCTCAGGCCATATAACGCTCCACCCAAAGCACCAGCAAAGCCAAAGCACGCATATTCATGATACTGGCTTAAGTCAATGCCTAACAGCTTCCCCTGAATGGACCCACTGCCAAGCACGGCCATCATCCAGAGACTGCCGATGAACCATGCGAGCAAATAAACAAAGATAGTCTGCTTGCCGAAACGTTTCAAGGGGTCCAAAAAAAATCACCGCCCTATACATGGTTAATACCATTGTATGAGCGGTGTTGTTGTTGATGCCTGATGATAAGGGCGTTGGTCGGATAACTTTAAATACTGAATGATCGCTCTAGAGCAATCTTGGGCACCGAATTTCTGATGCTCGCGGATCGTGACGCGGCGTTTCGAGAGCTCGGGATACTGTTCCAGCAGCAGCTTGAACCAGTGATCGACCATTTCGAGCGATGTAATCATTTGACCGTAACCTTGATCCTGGAAATACTGGCAATTCATTTCTTCCTGCCCTGGAATGGCGCTGTAGAACAGCATCGGAATGCCTTTGGCCATGGCCTCTGTGCAGGTCATCCCACCAGGTTTGGTGATCAATAAATCCGAAATGTCCATCAGCTTATTAATCTCATTGGTGTACCCAATCAGATGGATATTCGGCTGCCGGAAAATCTCTTCTTCTAGGAGCTGCTGGCGCGCTTTCTCGTTCGTCCCGAGACAGATGAGAAGTTGTATATCCTTGCTCCAACTAGCCAAATACGTTAGCAACTCTTTTTTTTCTTCCTTTTTAAAAACACCCCAACCGCCGCCCATCACCATCACTGTAGGCATAGCGTTAAGCCCGAACTGCTTGCGGGTCTGCACTTTGCTATGCTCGAGATGGAAGTCAGGATGCACGGGAATACCTGTGACTTCAATGTTCGTCTCCGGTACGCCGCGGGCGATAAGACGATCCTGCACTTTCGGCGTCGACACTAGGTACTTGTCTACAGCAGAGTCAATCCAAGTGCCATGTACATCGTAATCGGTAATGACTGTGAATAGAGGCACGGTAAGTCCGGCACGTTTCAAACGAGAAACGATGATGCTCGGAAAGGGGTGCGTACACACGATAATATCTGGTTTGAGCTGCTTGATGATCGCTTTGGTTTGAGAATAAAACATCCGATGCAGGAAGAGTCCTGCAAAGCGGCCCAGCGACTTTTCATATTGATTGCGGTAAAGCATACCATAGAGTTTGGGTTGTGAAGTAACCGTGCGGCGGTATGCCGAGAAGATCCAAGGTGCAAGGGTAGGGTGCAAAAATGCGCCGAGCTCAATAACACGCGTAATAATTTCCGTAGAGTTTTGTCTCAGCTCAACGGAAAGTGCGTGTGCAGCTTGTGTATGACCTTTCCCGAAGCCCTCAGATAAGAGCAGAATCCGTTTTTTTCGCAAGGAACTCACCTTTCTTTAACAAACATATATCAATCTTATTCGTAGATTAGACGTAATTTTCGGCTAAATCCCTGCAAGTTAACCGTTCAGCGATGCTTTCAGCTTCGATGCGTAGCATTTGCGGCAGACAGGGACGTAACTCTCATTGCCGCCAATTTGAATCTGCTCGCCATGGAAAATAGGCTCTCCGTCCTTGCAGCGCATATTCATAATCGCTTTCTTGTCGCAGTACCAGCAGACTGTTTTAATTTCCTCAATCGTGTCCGCTGCTGCAATTAGTGCAGTGCTTCCTTCAAAGAGCTGCCCCATGAAATCCGCCCGCAAGCCATACGCGATAACGGGGATGTTCAGATCATCAACAATTGTGATCAGCTGCGCGACCTGTTTTTTGTTCAAGAATTGCGCCTCATCCACAAGAATGCAGTTGGGAGATTCTACTTGCGCCAGTTCAATCATATCCAAAGTATCGTCTACAACAATGGCATTTTTTTGCATACCAATTCGGGATACAACCTTGCCAACGCCAAAACGGTCATCAACGACGGAGGTTAAAAGGAGAACTTTTTTACCTTGTTCTTCATAATTATGCGCTACGCGCAGTACTTCAATGGATTTACCGCTGTTCATCGTACCATAACGGAAATATAATTTTGCCAAGCTGGGCCAGTCCCCTCTGAAGATCTAGGATCGATTGGATGTATGACTATAGGTTGAAAAAATAAGTTGCTGACAGAGATTGAAGCTCTTCTAATTTCACGGCAGCTTGGAAGCTTGTTTCCGAAGCAGGTTTGTCGCCGATCAGCGGCTGTTTCTTATATATTTTACGAATATTGACTTCAATACGCAAGGAAGGGTGGGCTAAGGAAAATACGGTGGTCTTCCACGACTGCATGAATAAGGGCGGCGGCCGTTTCTTCATCTGTTTCTATATAATTCCCGCGAAGGCGAAGCTTTCTGACGAGATCGGCAGGCGGCATAAGCTGCTGCCCTGCATAGTAAGTATCCCGCAGAAAACTGTCCAGATGATCAAGACCCATCAAGGAAGTTTTGTTCGTTAAAGGGCTATCCTGATTCAAAATGGACACGATCGCAGCTGGTGAGATACCGTGCTCAGTCAGGATGTCAGCAACCGTCCCGTTCAGGATCAATCGCTCTGTATGTTGATGGTGGTCATAACCGAGTGTTCGTTCCACCGCATGCGAAAAGGGCAAATGGCCGATGTCATGCAAAAGTGCAGCAATGCGAAGCAAAGGCTCGTCCGGGCAAAAATGGGCCATCAAGGACCATACACCAACTGTGTGCTCGAACCGAGAATGGGTCATTGGTGAAAAAAGCGCGGAAGCTCCGAAGTGATGCAAAAACTTCAAACGGCGTACCGGCTGCGATCGGAAAAGCTGGACTTCAACCGGATGGGCTGGTATGTGCCACTTATAAAGGGGCTCCCAAATCATCCCAGTCGAAAAAGTATGCTGTAGACTCAAAGCAGCGTTCCTCCTAGGCTGTGGAATCTGGATGTATATTTCATTTCAGCGCATTAGCTATCATAGCATGAAACATAGAAAGTTTGCTATCATGAGCGTATGAAATGGGAGCGTAAAACATGCACGACAAGCTGCAGATCCAATGAAAAAGGGGACAGAAGGTCATCCTCAGCCGTCACTTCCTTTTTTTAGGACTATCTTATAAAAATATTAAAATGAAAACCTTTACATTTAGATTGAACTATACTATTTCTGGTGTTAATATAATATAAAAAATATTGAGACTATTTCATCAATTTGAACTATTCAATATATTTGGATGGAATAGGCGTCACCATGTTTCGACAATTTCATACTTTAAAGCGTACATTGGACAAAGTGAGTCCAAAAACCAGAAAAGAAAGGTTGCACAACATGACCAAAAACGGGTTACCTCCCAAGCAAGGATTGTACGATCCTCAGTTCGAGCGTGATGCCTGTGGTATTGGCTTTGTAGCCAATATCAAAGGTGTGAAATCGCATGAAATCGTCAAGCAAGCGCTTCGTGTACTTTGCAATTTAGATCATCGCGGTGGTCAAGGCAGTGAGCAGAACACAGGCGACGGAGCGGGAATTTTGATGCAAATTCCGGATGCGTATCTCCAAATTGCTTGTGCGGAGGAGAACATCAAGCTTCCTGCAGCAGGTCACTATGGTGTAGGTATGGTCTATTTGCCTCAAGATCTGGAGGCACGCCAAGCATGCGAGAAAATCATTGAGCGCATTGTTAGCGAGGAAGGTCAGCAATTCTTAGGTTGGCGAACTGTTCCTACGGATAACAGCTCACTTGGAGAATCCGCACAGTCGGCAGAACCTTTCGTACGCCAAGTATTTATTGGAGAGAATGCAAGTGTGGTGAGCAATCTCGAATTTGAACGGAAGCTGTATGTTATACGTAAACTTTCTGAGAACGCTATCAAATCATCTCTTCCTGATGCGCAATTTTACTATTCCAGCTTGTCTAGTAGAACAATCGTTTACAAAGGAATGTTGACACCCGAGCAGGTCGACGCTTACTACGTGGAGTTGCAGGACGAGAAGGTAGAGTCTGCGCTTGCGCTCGTTCACTCCCGTTTCAGTACGAATACTTTCCCAAGCTGGGAGCGTGCGCATCCTTACCGCTACCTGATTCATAATGGTGAAATCAACACTTTGCGTGGAAATGTGAACTGGATGTATGCGCGTCAGGCGATGTGTGATTCGGAACTATTTGGCGAGGACTTCAAACGCATTCTTCCTATTATTGATACTGACGGCTCCGATTCGCAAATGTTCGATAATACACTTGAATTCCTCATGCTTTCAGGACGCTCACTACCGCATGCAGCGATGATGATGGTGCCTGAGCCGTGGTCCAAGCATGAGTCAATGGATGATACCAAAAAAGCGTTCTACGAATACCACAGCACACTCATGGAACCGTGGGATGGACCGGCAGCAATTGCTTTCACGGACGGCAGCCAGATCGGCGCTATTCTTGACCGTAACGGTTTGCGTCCATCGCGTTATTATGTCACTACAGATGATTTGATCGTTTTGGCCTCAGAAGTTGGTGTCTTGGATATTGAGCCTGAACGAATTTTGTACAAAGATCGCCTCAGACCAGGACGCATGCTGCTCGTCGATACCGTAGCAGGCCGCATTGTAGCCGACGAGGAGATCAAAAGCGGCATTGCCAGCGAGCAGCCTTATCGTGACTGGTTGAACGAGCATCTTGTGTCGCTTGAAGATTTGGACGATGCGCCTATTGTGCTTGGTTCTGATCATGATACGGTCTTGCAGCGTCAGCAAGCTTTTGGATATACATTTGAGCAACTTCGCAAAATTCTTGAACCTATGGCCAAAACAGGTGTAGACCCTATCGGCTCTATGGGCACGGATGTGCCTCTTGCGGTGCTGTCCGATCGGCCACAACTGCTGTACAACTACTTTAAGCAATTGTTCGCGCAGGTCACGAATCCGCCGATTGATGCGAATTTTGAAGAGATTATCACAGCGCAAGGCACCACCATTGGGCCAGAGCGCAATCTGATAAGCCCTGAGCCGGCGAGCTGCCGTCAAATTCGTTTGAAAACGCCGTTCCTCTCGAATGAAGAACTAGCGAAGCTGCGTCATATTCAGCGTGACGGCTTTAAGACGGTAACGCTGCCTACGCTGTTCGAAGCCGCTCAGGGCACGGCTGGCTTGGAGAACGCGATGCGAGCTCTTTATACAGCCGCAGATGGAGCCATCCAGGACGGTGCTTCCCTGTTAATTCTTTCAGATCGCGGCGTGGACGGCCAAAAGGCGCCGATTCCGGCGCTGCTTGCGACGTCAGGACTTCATCATCATTTGATTCGCCAAGGCACACGGACCAAAGTTAGCTTGCTTGTCGAATCTGGCGAGCCACGTGAAGTGCATCATTTTGCGCTGTTGCTTGGCTATGGCGCAGGGGCGATTAATCCGTATTTGGCATTGGAGACGTTAGATGACATGATCAGACGCAATCAGCTTGTCGGCATGGATCATGATAAAGCAACTTATAACTACATCAAGGCAGTGACCAAAGGCGTCGTCAAAGTTTTGGCAAAAATGGGTATCTCCACGATTCAAAGTTATCGTGGGGCGCAAATTTTCGAAGCGATCGGGCTCAGCCAAGAGCTGGTCGATGCGTATTTCACATGGACCTATACGCCGGTTGGCGGTATAGGTATCGACGTTGTGGCTGCAGAAGCGGTGCTTCGCCACAATCGTGCTTTCTCTGAGCAAGAGGGACGCGATAAGGTGCTTGATACTGGGGGCGATTTGCAGTGGCGCCGGGATGGGGAAGACCATCTGTACACACCGGAAACCGTACATGCCCTTCAATCGGCGGTTCGCACGAACAGTTATGCCCAGTACAAGAACTTCTCGAAACTCATCAAGCGTGAAGATGAGAAATATATGGCACTTCGCGGGCTGCTAACCTTCAAGGCAGGCCGCGGGCCGATCCCGATCGAAGAGGTGGAACCGATCGAGACGATTTTTAAGCGCTTCAAGACCGGAGCCATGTCCTACGGCTCCATCTCCAAAGAAGCGCATGAGACGATCGCGATCGCGATGAACCGCATCGGCGGCAAGAGCAACACCGGCGAGGGCGGCGAGCATCCGGAGCGCTTCACGCCGGATGCGAACGGCGACCTGCGCCGCAGCGCAATCAAGCAGGTGGCGTCGGGCCGCTTCGGCGTGACAAGCCATTATCTCGTCAATGCCGACGAGATCCAGATCAAGATGGCGCAGGGCGCGAAGCCCGGCGAGGGTGGTCAGCTCCCAGGCACCAAGGTTTACCCTTGGGTGGCTGAGGTTCGCGGTGTTACGCCAGGCGTAGGCTTGATTTCGCCGCCGCCGCATCACGATATTTATTCGATCGAGGATCTCGCAGAGTTGATCCACGATCTCAAGAATGCCAACCCGCGTGCACGAATCAGCGTTAAGCTGGTATCCGAAGTTGGTGTTGGCACGATCGCTGCCGGCGTAGCCAAAGGGAAAGCGGACGTGGTCCTCATCTCCGGCTACGACGGAGGAACGGGCGCGTCGCCGCAGACGAGTATTCGTCACGCGGGACTGCCGTGGGAGCTAGGTCTGGCGGAGACGCACCAGACGCTCGTGCTCAACAACCTGCGCAGCCGAATCACCGTCGAGACGGACGGCAAGCTGATGACAGGGCGCGACGTTGTCGTTGCTGCGCTGCTCGGTGCTGAGGAGTTCGGCTTCGCGACAACTCCTCTGATTACAATCGGCTGCGTGATGATGCGCGTGTGCCATCTGGATACTTGTCCGGTTGGCGTGGCTACGCAAAATCCGGAGCTTCGCAAGAAATTTGCCGGCGATCCGCAGCATGTTGTGAATTTCATGACCTTCATCGCACAGGATGTGCGTGAGCTGATGGCTGAGCTTGGTTTCCGCACCATTGAGGAAATGGTCGGCCGCACTGATGTGCTTGAGTCCAAGCAAGCTGTAGCGCACTGGAAAGCCAAAGGCGTTGATTTATCTCCGCTTCTGCACCAACCAGATGTCGGTGAGGACGTGGGCCGTTTCTGCCAAATGGCGCAGGACCACGGCTTGGATCGCTCTTTGGATGTTACCAAGCTGCTTGAGGTCTGTGAACCTGCGATTGAACGCAAGGAGCATGTGCACGTGAGCTTGGACATTGCCAACACGAATCGTGTTGTTGGCACGATCGTCGGCAGTGAAGTGACGCGCCGTCACGGTGTGGAAGGGTTGCCACACGATACCATTCGCTTACACTTTAACGGCTCGGCTGGGCAAAGCTTCGGTGCTTTTGTACCGAAGGGGATTACACTCTCGCTTGAAGGCGACGCGAACGACTACGTGGGCAAAGGGTTATCCGGCGGTAAAATTGTTATTTTTCCGCCTGCCCAGTCCACTTTTGTTCCAGAAGAGAATGTGATCATCGGAAATACCGCTTTCTATGGGGCTACCGACGGTGATGCCTACATTCGAGGTATTGCGGGTGAACGCTTCTGTGTAAGAAACAGTGGTGTGCGAGCAGTCGTTGAAGGTGTAGGCGATCATGGCTGTGAATATATGACAGGTGGCCGGGTTGTCGTTCTAGGATCGACGGGCCGTAACTTTGCGGCAGGGATGTCAGGTGGAATTGCCTACGTGCTCGACGAGAAAGGCGACTTTGCCGACAAGGCCAACAAAGAGATGATCCATCTTGAGCAGGTTGAGGAAGTTTTTGAAATGAATGAACTGAAAACGATGATTCAGCATCATGCTACTTTTACGGATAGCAGCGTTGCCCACCGCGTCATACAGCACTGGGACGAATATGTTTGGAAGTTCGTGAAGGTGATACCGAAGGACTACAAGCGGATGTTTGATGCCATCGAGAAGGTGAAACGATCCGGACTTGGCCAGCAAGAGGCCATCATGGTTGCTTTCGAGGCGAACATGCGGGATGTCTCCCGTGTCGGTGGAAACTAACGAATCAGAGCAGAGGCTTACGACGTAAGTTTTGTTAAGGCAAAACTCTTAGGAGGGACTAAACGTTCATGGGTAAACCAACCGGTTTTATAGAACATCGCCGTGAAGTGGCAACGGAGGCCGCTCCGCTGGTCCGAATTGGTCATTGGAAAGAGTTCGCGACACTGCTGACGGATGATAAATTGCAGACGCAAGGTTCAAGATGTATGGATTGCGGTATTCCGTTTTGCCACACTGGAGCTTTGATCAGCGGCATGGCTGCTGGCTGCCCGGTTAACAATCTCATTCCGGAATGGAATGATCTCGTGTATCGTGGGCAATGGCGGGAAGCGCTCGATCGCCTGCATAAGACGAATAACTTCCCAGAGTTCACGGGTCGTGTGTGTCCGGCGCCATGTGAGGGCTCCTGTACAGTGGGGCTTAAGGATACGCCGGTTACGATCAAAAGCATTGAGAAAGCCATTATCGATAAAGGCTTTACGGAAGGCTGGATCAGGCCTGAGCCGCCTGAAGTACGTACAGGCAAGAAGGTTGCCGTTGTAGGCTCGGGTCCTTCCGGACTCGCTGCCGCAGCGCAGCTGAACAAAGCCGGGCACTGGGTTACGGTGTTCGAGCGCGCGGACCGCGTGGGCGGACTGCTGATGTACGGCATCCCGAACATGAAGCTGGACAAAAAGTATGTCCAGCGCCGTGTGGACCTGCTTGAAGCCGAGGGCGTCACGTTCATTACCTCTGCGCACGTCGGTGTGAACTATCCGATTGAGAAGCTTCAAGAGGAGTTCGATGCCATCGTGCTGTGCGGTGGAGCCACCAAGGGCCGCGACCTTCCGATTGAAGGCCGCGAGCTTGGCGGTGTTCACCTGGCGATGGAATTCCTCAGCAAGAATACGAAAAGCTTGCTGGATACAGGGCATTCGGACGGTGAGTTTATCTCCGCCGAAGGCAAAGACGTGATCGTCATCGGTGGTGGTGATACGGGGACGGACTGCGTGGGCACCTCTTTGCGTCACAAGTGCAAAAGCGTGACGCAGTTCGAGATCATGCCGAAGTCTCCGGAGACGCGTCCGGCGAACAATCCTTGGCCGGAGTGGCCGAAGGTCCTCAAAGTAGACTACGGCCAACAAGAGGCTGCTGCGGTTCAGGGTGAGGACCCGCGCCAGTACTTAATCAACACGAAGAAATTCGTGGGGGATGAGCACGGCAACTTGAAAGAGCTGCACACGGTGTTGATCGAGTGGCAAAAGAACGAGAAGGGCGCGTTCGTGCCTGTGGAAGTGCCCGGCAGCGAGAAAGTGTATCCAGCTCAGCTGGTACTGATCGCGATGGGTTTCACAGGACCGGAGAACACGGTGCTKGATCAGCTTGGCGTCGCCAAAGACGAGCGCTCCAACGCGAAGGCGGAGTACGGGAAGTTTGCGACGAGCGTGGACGGCGTTTTTGCTGCTGGAGACATGCGTCGTGGGCAAAGTCTTGTCGTCTGGGCGATTAATGAGGGGCGCGCGGTGGCTCGTGAAGTTGACCGTTATTTGATGGGTTCGTCGAATTTGCCATAGAGTGGTAAGTTAAGGAAGAAAAATGAAGGAAGGCCCCTTAGGTTTGGGGCCTTCCTTTTTTGAAGAATTTATATGTTTAGGGTTTTGGGCTACCTCGGGTCACCCCGTGGTGCCATGGGATGCTTCGTTGCACTTTGTGCAACGTAGAGCGGTCTATTGCTTGCAATTCCAGCCCTCGTTGCACAAAGTGCAATCAATTTGGCGCAGTTACACGGAAACAGCGGTTTGGAGCCCATAATGTTGTACTAAGTACAATATAGGGGAGTGTGGAGGGCTAAATGCGGTCAGAGTGTTGCACAAAGTACAACATAGGGATTGCAAAAGTGCTATCGGCAAGTGGAGATGGAGCTTGTTAGTCGTTTGACTGAGCAAGAGGAGCAAGTGCTGACAAAGCTTGTTTATGAGATTTTTTTGTCGAACAAGCTTAATTTGGGGGAAGAGGTACAGGTAGACATTGTCCATGAGGTCTTTTTTATTGGGTAAAATGTGCAGATTAGACAAGGCGACGCTCGCTTTGTAGGGAAAGATTATCCACATGTGTGGCTGATAGAGCTAATTTGCTAGATTTATCGGACGTGTTAGATCTTTTGGACGAGCTAGATCAGTTGGACTTGCCAGATCTACTATCCCTGCAACATCTCCTGCACCTCCAGCTGTGTCTAACGGACTGAGCCGACTTTATTTACGACATTTCGGCTGGGTACAAGTTTTAACGGACTCAGGCGACGTTAACAGTCTTGAAATGACCTAATACAGCCATAAAATTCACAATTAACGTCTTCCCAGTCCGTTAGCTGCAAATAGGAAGCTGAATACTTAGAATAACGGCTTTGGAGTCCGAATCTCTCACTGGAACCGCCGAATCGCCGGTACACAAAGCACACTGGCAACAATAGCCAGACCGATCGAGGCGAATATCGTGATGGTGATTACGCCTCCGATTTGATCAGCAATCCAGCCGACTAGGAAATAGCTCAGTGGCAATAAGGCAAAAGAGCCTAACAAATCCAAACTGACCACCCGCCCGAAAGCCTCGGGGGGCACTAGCTCCTGAAGGCTGGTCTCCCAGATGAGCCCGAAGATCATGAGTCCGAAGCCTTCGACGGCCATGAGCAGCGAGAGTACAAAAGGTGACGTTGTGAAAGTCATCATCAGCAGCGCAGCGCCACTCAGGATCACTGCGCCATAGGCGATTATGCCCCGGTGATGCCACTGTCTTTTGGACCCAAAGAGAAGTGCTGCTGTAATAGCTCCAGCGCCGGAGCAAGTGATGCCAATCCCATACGCGAGCGGATCGAGCCCAAGATGAACCTTGAACAGCCAAGGGACGAGAATGACAATAATGCCCGTGTAGCAGATATTAATGAAACAAAAGGCGAGGATCGTAATCCAAAGCCAGGGATGACCTCGAAGGATCGTGATTCCTTCAAGGAATTCACGCTTCCATGCAAAAGGCTGATTGCTTGCTGGGTTTTCTGGTTTATTTTGATGCGAAACTAGTGATTTTTTTACTAACAACAGTAGGCACAGATAGGAGAGTAGATAGGTTAACGCATCCAAGCCGAACCCATAACTGGCGGACATGGAGGAAATGATGAGCCCACCTAGGATCGGTCCGATGATCCTGACCCCTTGATTGCTTACTTGTGTCAGCGCATTGGCGGCATTGCGAATGTCCGGTGTGAACACGGTTGCGCGCACAGCGGAATAAGCAGGGTGAAAAAGCCCTTCCATAAGCCCATATAGGCCTACCAAGCCGAAAAGTATGCGGACGGATAAGGCGTCTGAGTAAATAAGCACGGCAATAGCCAACATAACGATGAAGCGGACGATATCGGAAAGCATCATAATTCTCACGCGATCATAACGGTCGACAATCCATCCCGAGAGGGGGAGCATGAGGACGTAGGGCAGCATATAGGCAGTCATGACTAAGCCCATCATAGTCGTTGACCCCGTGAGTGAATAAACGACCATTGGTAAAATAACGGTTGTAACGGAGCCTCCAAGCATAGAAATGAGCTGACTTAGCCATAAATAAGGGAAGGAGCGTGATTGGATAAAAGGAAGCAGGAACTGGTCCAGCAGGCGTGGCTTCTTTTTGAGTGGTGCTTCAATTTGCATAGGAAACTGCCCCTTCAGTTAATTTCATAGGTTGAATAAAATAGAGCGAATCAAAAGGTGAACAATTCGTGAGCCAAGTAGCCGATCTTCAATCTCAGCTTCATGAGCACCTTGAGCTCCATAACAAGCAGCAGGAACAGCTGCTTCGGCAAATGAATCATCAGATGGAGCATAAGCTCTATGAGCAGATCATTGATCGAGTTGTTGGAAGACAAGACTCTTCGGTGGACGAGGAACGGATCGAGCTGCAGCTCATCGAAGAAACGCCGTCAACAGCGTTAACGCTAATTCCGGAAGGGCAGGCACAGGTGGAGCAGCCTACTTATTCCCGAGTGAAAAGCTACCGGAAAATCCGCAAGAGAAAAAAGGGCTTTCTGGAAAGACTTTTTGAGTAGTTAGGAGCTATGCAGTTATAAATAGCGGAACTACGTTCCACTATTTATCCGAAAGGCAGCTATATCGATGACGAGTGGGAACTACGTTCCGCTATTTCGCGGGTAAAGGCTTAAAAACAGCTGCTGGAGGCCAAATAAAGGCTTGTAGTTCCGCATAATGGCAGAAATAGCCGATTTATCCTAAATAGCGACCTCTAGTTCCCATAGCGTGTGGATCGGTGTGGGTCGCGTGTCAATCGCATGTGGGTCGGTGTGCGTCGCGTGTCAATCGTATGTGGATTGGTATGAGTCGCGTGTGAATCGCATGTGGATCGGTGTGAGTCTAATGTGAATCGCACTTGCCCGCTCCAAGCAAACAACAGCGATACAAGGTTAATTCTTGTATCGCTGTTGTTTGTTTTACCACTACGAACGGCTGCTTAACCCTAAAGCATACCTTCATCATGCGCCTTCTTAGAAGCCTGCACACGGTCGCGAACGTCCATCTTGGAGTAGATGCTGGAAATGTAATTTTTCACTGTGCCTTCGGACAGGAAAAGCTTCTCGGCGATCTCCCGGTTATTCAGCCCGTCAGCGATGCAGTGCAGCACCTGCACTTCGCGCTCGCTCAGTCCGTAAGCATCAGTGCGAGCCGGCTCCCCGCTAGCCGATCTTGAAAGCTCAGCATCGCGAGCGTTTGGTTCAGCGGCGCCTCTGGCTTGCTGGACGAGCATTCTCGCGATATCCTGCGGGATAAGGGTGCCGCCTTGATGCACCCATTTGAGGCCAGCAGCCAAATCCTTCGGATGTATGGCCTTTAGCAGATAGCCTTCAGCTCCCGCTCCCAAGGCGTCAACAACATAGGTGATCTCCTGGAAGGTAGTCAGGATAATGACGCGGATTTGCGGCCACGTCTCCTTAATCTTACGGGTCGCTTCGACCCCATCCATAACAGGCATATGAATATCCATCAGGACGACATCAGGGCTTTGAGTTGTTCTGTGCCGACGCCATCATCTTCGATGCGAATGCCGACACCCTCCTCCACATAATTGAGTTTGATTTCGACAGTGGTGGCGCGGCCATGCCGTTTGGCGTTCGTTAAGGACTCTTGCAAACAGCGAATGAGCGAGAGCTTGGTTTGCTTAGGAATATCAAATTCCTCTCCCATGGTCGTAAACCGGATCTGGGTGCCGGTGTGGAGAGCAAACTCATTAGCCAGCCTTGTTAGTTGTTGCGAGAGCAGCATGTCGCCTTCTTTGGGCACCATTTGATGAATGCTGCGCCGAACTTCTTCCAAACCGTTGCGGGTGACACCCCGCAGGACGTCTAGTTTCTCTTTGGCTTTGTCAGGCGCAGCTTCAATTAAATAGGAAACTGCGTCCATGCCCATGATGACGGAAGTAAAGGTATGTCCGACGGTATCGTGCAGCTCGCGAGCCATCCGATTACGTTCCTCCAGCAGAGTCAACTGCTCGATTTGGTTGGCGTACTGCTCTAGAGCATTATTTTGCTCATGGATTAAATAATATTGTCGTTGATTTTCTGCTAAAAGCTTTTCCGTCTTCTCATTAGAGGTTACAACTCTCTGCAAGCTAAGGCCGATCGCGAAAAACAGCACAGCATTAAGTATGATGCTAAACAGCTCACTAACACCCATACCCATATCTCGGTGAAGGATCAAATAATAGGCAACAGGCATCGCGACGAGTGAGATTGGAGCAGCCCACCAAGCATTTTTTCGATCCGTGAGGAATCCAATGACCATTAATGGGCAATTAATAGTAAGGTAGGCATCTTCTTGCATCCATGATAGATAGATTTGTAGAGGAATACCTGTGAGCAATACGGAAATTGGGTACATGGTTGTGTTAATGTAGGTAGGTCTCCAAAATAAAAAAGGAACACTGTAAGATAGAAGCAGGGCGAATATGGTTAAAAAGATATTACCGTGCTCATTCTCGTTCATATGGAGCAGCGCGTAAAGCAGGCCTAGCAGTACAGAGCCGGTCAAAACGATAAATAAGGACCACTCCACGCCATGCCACGGTCTTCTTTGAATCATAGAGGAACTCCTTTTAGGTTAAATCGTATAAGATCATTGTACATAATTGTTGGGAAAATCCATAGTGAGCGCAGTCATATTGTCAGCAGCAATCGTGTATGACTTATGACTATAGCGGTAAGGAGCGATATAAGATGGCAGCAGAAGCGCAAGACCAATCGCCGATTGTACAAATCGAGCGGATTACCAAACGAATCGGCGCTAAGACGATTATTGATCAATTAACGTTCGACGTCCCGCGGGGGGAAGTTTTTGGATTCCTAGGACCCAACGGGGCTGGTAAAACAACAACGATCCGCATGATGGTCGGACTCATGTCGATTACGGAAGGGGATATCCGGATTGGCGGTTATTCGATTCGGACTCATTTTGAACAAGCGATTCGCCATGTTGGCGCTATTGTTGAAAATCCGGAAATGTATAAGTTTCTGAGCGGGTATCACAATTTGGTCCATTACGCCAGAATGTTCCCGGGCATAGGAGAGGAGCGCATTCAAGAGGTCATTGATCTTGTAGGCATGGAAAACCGGATTCACGATAAGGTGAAAACGTACTCTTTGGGAATGCGCCAAAGGCTCGGTATTGCGCAAGCCTTGCTGCATAAGCCGGATGTGCTGATCCTGGATGAGCCTACGAACGGCCTAGATCCAGCCGGTATTCGCGAGCTGCGCGATCATTTGCGCAAGCTGACGCGCGAGGATGGCATATCGGTCATTGTGTCCAGCCATCTACTGACGGAGATGGAGCTAATGTGCGACCGGGTTGCCATTATTCAGAACGGCAAACTGGTGGATGTCAGGCTGATTAAGGAATATGCCCGAGCGGACGGCAAGCTTCATGTTGCTTTTGAAGTGTCATCGCCGGATAAGGCATTAGCTTTGGCTGCTGCACATTCTGTTAAGGCTGAGATGGAGGGCGATGATCTGATCTTGATGCTCGATAAGGAAGAAACTGCCCTATGGAATAAACGGTTTGTAGAGGCAGGAATTGCGGTTTACGGAATCCGTACGGCAACGAAGTCGCTGGAGGATCAATTCTTAGAAATGACGGGGAGTGATCCGATTGCTTAATTTAATCCAAAATGAACAGATGAAAATTTATCGCAGGTTGCGCACGTGGATACTGGGCCTGCTGTTGATCGTTATTGTCGTCTTAGCTGCTCTGCTTTCTCATCCGGGTGCTGATGCGGGGAACGATCAATGGAAGGTTAGGGCTACTGAGAACATTGAGCATAATAAGATAGAATTGGAACAGAACGAACTTCCGGAAAAATATAAAAAACAGGCACAGGAAGAAATCGTGCTTCAGCAATATATGCTGGACCATAATATTCCTCCAGAGGATAATACGCTCTGGGGTGGAGCGCTTCGGGCCTCAGGAATGATTATATTAGTGACGCTGTTTACCGTCATCATTGCCGGGGATATGGTGGCTGGTGAATTCACCTGGGGAACGATTAAGCTGCTGCTTATTCGTCCAGCCAGTCGGGCCAAAATTCTTTTGTCCAAATATATAACAACGCTCCTGTTTGCTGCGACCCTATTAATTCTCATGTTTATCACGGCTCTTATCGTGAATGGGTTCCTGTATGGCTTCCAGAGTATTGGGATTCCTCACCTGACGGTAGATGCAAAGGGGCAAGTGCATGAAGGGAGTATGCTGCTGTTCACGCTCGCAACCTATGGGATGAAACTGATTGAGCTCGTGATGATTGTGACGCTTGCGTTTATGATCTCGACCGTATTCCGCAGTTCCTCGTTGGCGATCGGTCTCAGCATATTTATCATGTTCGCAGGGCAGGTTATTGCCATGTTGCTCTTGAGATACAGTTGGGGCAAATACTTCTTATTTGCTAATACGGATCTTACGCCTTATTTGGACGGGCAACCGCTTGCGGAAGGAATGTCACTTGGATTTTCCATTGTTGTTCTGGTTGTCTACTTCCTGCTGTTCAACCTGCTTTCCTGGGAAATATTCCGCAGACGCGATGTGGCGGCGTAAGCCTCCTCACAGACAGAAAAAGACGATTCCTAAGGTTAATTGCAACCTGTGGAATCGTCTTTTTGCATTAGCGCATTACTTATTTCATGATATACGATTGAATGGTTGTGGGAACTTCCTGCAAGGAACCAAGCTGATAGAACGCACCTTGAGGTGCGATATCGATCGTTCCTGTGTTGTAGGCCCAGTCCTGCGCGACAGGAATGTGGATGGAGTGGATGCCCGCATGGAGGGCAGGCAGCACATCCGTTTTGACGGAGTTTCCGATCATCCACGTATGTTTGCGATCAAAACCTTGCTCATGCATGATCGTTTCCATGAATTCCTTGGTCTTATGCACCGTGACAAAGATTCGGTCATCAAAGTAGGTGTCCAGGCTCAGGTCCTTGACCTTCTTCATTTGAATCGATGCATCGCCGCCTGTGTACAGGAAGAGACGATGCCCAGCTTGCTGCAGCTGATCGAGCGTTTCGTTCATGAGTGGATAAGGTTCGACCGTGTATTCATAAACGGTATGGCCTAATTGCATCAGCCATGATTCTTCTTTGACACTCATTTTCCGGTTGAAATGCCCGCTAAACCATTGATACGTTTCAACAAAGGATTTGGGAAAACGATCGGGCATAAAGCCATGGATATGAATGCCGGCGAGATCAATTTGGAGCTGTTTTTGTTTAATATCATGCGCAACAAGCCCGTGTCCAGAAAACCATGTGAGCATGAGATCAACGAATTGGTCAATCACCACATCAAAATATTTATTGCAATGCACTAATGTATCATCAAGATCAAAAAGTATCGATTGTTCTTTCATAGGCCTTGTCTCCTGCATCAGTTAGAAATGAATTTCCAACCATTATACCACGCTCTTATCGCAACTCCTAGGATAGCATCAATAATGCCTTTCCTTACATAGCAATGGTATTTCCTTTATAAGCGCCATTCGTAGCGGATGCAGGCGGATTGCTGCTGTCCAGCTCGTTTTTTGGCTGAGGTGTTGCTGTAGGTACTGCTGTCTCCATTTTGCTGTTTCCCTGGAATTGTCCGCCTTCTTCAATAATGAAGGAAGCTGCGCTGATATTGCCTTGCAGCGAACCCGTTGACGTTATGGTCAGTTTGCCTTTGGTGATAATGTTGCCATGGACATTCCCTGCAAGAATCACATCTCTGGCTGAAACGTTGGACTTCACTACCCCGCGCTCCCCGATGATAACATCCCCAGCACATTCGATATCCCCTGTGATGCCGCCTTCAATACGAATACTGGCTTCGGATTTAATGCGTCCTTCAAAGGTGGTCCCTTCTCCAATCAACGTATCTGTCATATTTGGATTGATAAGATTTTTCTTGGATTTAAACATGATGTCTAGTCATCCTTTCGATTCGCTTTGAGATATGGTTTAGGATCAATGCTTTCCCCATTTTTGAGCACTTCATAATGAAGATGGGGGCCAGTGCTGCGTCCCGTGGAGCCAACTAGGCCTATAGTACTACCTTTGACTACGTTGTCTCCATTATTGACAAGAATTTTATTTAAATGCATGTACCAAGTGCGTAGGCCCTTGGAATGCTCAATGACGATGTTATTGCCGTGATAAATATCCTTTCCGGTACTGACGACTTTTCCATCAGCGGTGGCGTAGACGGCATCATTCTCCCTGGCTCCGAAATCAATGCCGGAGTGGAAGCTCGGGCGCTGCGTAAAGGGGTCGGTTCTATAGCCGAACGTCGAGGTGACGATCTTGATATTGGTCGGGTACAACGTTGGCGTAATGGCAAGCAGGTGCTGTTTATCGGCCACCTTTTGTTTCGTTTCGGTTAAACTGGTTTGCAGCCCTTTCACTTCACTGTTTAGCGCTGTAAAAGAGGCAGATGTCTGCTCGCCAAGCTGCATGATAGCTTCCTGAGAAGCTGGATTAGGACTTCCGCCTATCCCGCTGATGGCAGCAGGGGGAGTCTGTTCCTCCGTAGGTTTGTTTTCGTTATTTGCTGTTGTGCTGGCAACCGCTTTGCCGGTTTCGTTGGCATCTAGTCCAGCAATGGACTTGAGATCATTCTCGAATTTCTTCATTTCTTCGACTTGCGATTTCATCTGCTCCGCTTGCTGAGACAGTTGAATGACTTCATTTTGCAGCTCTTCAATTGCTTTGTCTTTCGAGGTTAAGGTGGCGTTCCATTGCTGGTTCGCTCCGCTAAGTTTAGCTTGCAGCGCATTGGCCTTTTTCGTGGTTTGCGCGTGCAGGGCATACGTAATGAGGGTTATAAGGAGCAGCAGTGAGAAGCTGGCCCCTGCGATATAAGCGAATAAATGGGGTACTCGAAACCTGACGACCGATTGATTGGCATCTGGTATGATCACCAGCGTCAGTTTTTTGGGTTTCCATTTGAGCTTCATAAAGGCTAATTTGTCTCCTTGTCGTGGTTGAATTTGGTAAACTATATCTAACAACATGATTCGTCATGATCCGATAAAAACCTTCCTTATACCTACTGGTCCTAGTC
>NZ_JBFTQB010000139.1:0-9554 GCF_056398785.1 Paenibacillus sp. 01T422
GCCTTGCAGGTTAATCCTTACATCGCGCGAAGAAGATTCCACGAAAGCAATTTCAATGACAATTGTACCTATCTTTACTTAGTAAATTGATGCAATTTATCGTATTTAACCCCGCAGTAATAGACTGCGGGGCGAATTTTGTTACAGCAACGTGAACTCTTAGTGCTGCTCAGGCGTTTCTTTCATTTCCTGGTCAGCCACAATTTTACCGTCAATATCGATAATATCCTTGGACTTCACAGCTTCATCTCCGAAAAAGTCCCGCAGCTTGTTCTTTGCCTTGAGCCTCACATCATCGTCAATGTTCTTCGCGACAACGGCGAGGGCCAATCCAAGCGCGCTCAGATCATCGACATAGCCAACAACTGGCAGCAAATCAGGGATAAGATCCAGCGGTAGAATAAGATAACCAAGTGTCCCATAGATTTGTACTTTAGCTTTTAGTGGTGTTCGCGGACTTTCAACGGCATAATAAAGCAACAAGCAACTGTAGATCACTTTGCTTCCTGCCTTTTTAGCGCCTTTTTTCAGTTTGGACCAGAAAGCGTCCGGATTAAAATACTTTTGATATTTAGAAGCGTCCATTTCGCGATCACTCCATTCTTATCCCCATTATACCACTATCTCTGGCGATGAGCTAAATCGTACTCTCCCGCTCCCGCAGCACAAAAGGCTACCCCCACAAGGAGCAGCCCTATCATGGCTACAAGGCCGAATATGGTCAAAATGACACCTGATATCTGGTTAATCCAGCGATACACGGAAACATGGATACGATCGCGAAACATCCCGATCACGAAGCTCAGCGCCAGCCACCACAAGGCGGAGCCGGCGAATATGCCAATCACTAGGGCAATGGCCGCAGCCATGCCGGTTTGCGCGCCACCCATGCCTAAACCGGCGTAAGGCCGAATCCGGCGTTGAAGCCGTAGAAGGCGTAGAAGGCGTCCGCTGTCGCTGCACCCAGCCCTGACAAAAAGCCATGCAAGCGGCCCAAGGTGATTGTTCTTCGAATGCACAAAATACCAATGGGCCCGACCGGCGCTGCGATCGAGAGCCCAAGTAAAATACCCTTCAACAAGGGAATCAGCATAAATTACAGCACCTGATCTCCATCGTAGGTAGCAATTTTCTTATAAAGATCCGGACGACGGTCGCGGAAAATGCCCCACTCAATCCGTTGAATTTCTAACTGATCCAGGTCGAATTCAGCGACAAGCACGGTCTCTTCCGTGCGGCCAGCCTCCTCGATCATGTTGCCTTGAGGGCCAGCAATGAAAGATGAGCCATAGAAGTCGATGCTGGAATCCTCATCTACTTCCTTGCCAATGCGATTCGACGCAATAACCGGCATCAGGTTCGACGCGGCGTGTCCGCGCATACACATCTGCCAGTGATCTTTCGAATCAATGGAGCCATCCTGCGGCTCAGAGCCAATTGCCGTTGGGTAGAACAGCAGCTCCGCTCCCATCAAAGCCATCACTCTTGCAGCTTCCGGGTACCACTGATCCCAACAAACGCCTACGCCGATTTTGGCGTAACGAGTTTTCCATACTTTGAAGCCGGTGTCGCCAGGATTGAAATAAAACTTTTCTTCATACCCCGGCCCGTCTGGGATGTGGCTTTTGCGATAAGTACCGAGCACTTGACCATCGGCGTCAATTACAGCTAGCGAATTGTAGCGTGCATAGTTCTTTTTCTCATAAAACGAAATCGGCAGTACAACTTGAAGCTCTTTGGCAATCTCACGGAAATGATTAATTGCTTTATTATTCTCTAGTTCCGTAGCGTACACGTAGTAGTCGGACTTTTCTTTTTGGCAGAAGTAAGGCGTCTCAAAAAGCTCTTGAATCAAAATAATTTGCGCGCCCTTCGCAGCCGCTTGGCGAACTAAAACCTCCGCTTTACGAATGTTTTCATCTATGTTTGTGGTACAACTCATTTGCGTTGCTGCTACCTTTACATTTCTCACAATTCATCACCCTTTCTGGCTTGCAGGCATTTGTTGCGTTGTGCAGTGGACGTTGCCGCCTTCTTTGATAATGGACATGCCATTGATTTTGCGAATTCTGCGGTCCGGGAATGCCGCGCTCAGCACTTCTTCTGCTTTGCGATCCGTCTCCTCAGCTGTCCCACCGAACACCGGCAAAATGATGCCGCCATTTACGAAATAAAAGTTCAAATAACTTAGCGTTAAACGCTGCTCTTCAAAGAATGTGATTGGTGGCTGTTCGATTTGGATAATCTCGAACGAACGCCCTTTGGCATCTGTCGCATTGCGCAGAATCTCTAGGTTTTCCTGTGTGATCGCATAATTAGCATCCGAAGGGTCGTTACATACTTGCAGAATGACTTTGCCTGGAGCAGCGAAGCAAGCGATGTTGTCGACATGACCGTCCGTTTCGTCGCCGTCGAGTCCTTTGTTCAACCAGATGATTTTCTCAACATTCACAAAGTTCTTAACGAGTTCTTCAATCGAATCAAGGCTCAATTCCGGATTCCGATTCGTATTAAGCAAGCATTCTTCTGTTGTCAAAAGCGTGCCTTCTCCATCGACATGAATGGAGCCGCCTTCCATCACTAGCGGAGCGTCAAAACGCTTCACCCCATGATGCTCAAGAATTTGCGGAGCCACATTATCATCTAGATCCCAAGGCGCGTATTTGCCGCCCCATGCATTGAACTTCCAATTAACCGCGGCAATCTCTTGCTGCTCGTTCAACAAAAAGGTCGGTCCATTATCACGGAACCATGCATCGTTATGTTCAATCGCTAGGAAATCAACGTTAGGCTCAGTAAACATCGCTTTAACTTGATCTGCATCTGAAGGGTTTACAATGACCGTCACAGGCTCGAATTCCGCGATGGCTTTGACCAAATCCGCGTAGCCTTTTGTTACAACAGCATGATCTTCCGGATACACCATGGAAGCTTGGACAGGCCATGAAATGAATGTGCGTTCATGTGTTGTCCACTCTGCTGGCATTTTATAGAGTAAATCCTTAGGTTTCATCATTTCATCCATCTCACTTTATATAAAATTTATATACGCCATTTGAAGGCCAAAAAGCACCGTCTTTCATCATATAACAAAAGGAGCCTCCACTCAATGTACAGAGGTTTACAATTTTGAGAATGATCTTCTAGCAAGGTTCCTCTCAATCTAAAAAGTCATCCAGAATTAGCTTCGTATAGTTTGCTTCCGATTTATGAACATTAAAAAGGCTTGAACAGCGCACAACACATTAGGGAGGATGACCGACTTTGGCAACTATCTTACACATTACCGCACACCCTCACGATCATCAGACTTCCTACAGTATGGCTGTAGGGAAAGCCTTCATCGATGCTTATCGGGAAGCTAATCCTAACGACGAAGTAATTCCAATCGACTTATACAAAATCTCAGTACCGCACATTGACGCCGATGTGTTCAGCGGATGGGGCAAACTAAGGAGCGGCCAAGAATTTAATTCGCTAAGCAAAGACGAACAGGCCAAGGTGGCTCGACTTGGTGAATTAACCGACCAGTTTGTCGCCGCGGATAAATACGTTTTTGTAACTCCGATGTGGAACTTTTCCTTTCCTCCAATCATGAAAGCCTACCTTGATTCGCTGTGTACAGCTGGTAAAACATTCAAATACACGGAAAGCGGACCCGTCGGCTTGCTGCCTGGCAAAAAGGCGCTGCACATCCAAGCCCGAGGCGGCGTGTATTCGGAAGGTCCTGGAGCAGATATCGAGATGGGCCATCGTTATATTGGCATCATTATGTCCTTCTTTGGAATTACCGACTTCCAAGGGATTTTCGTTGAGGGAACCGCTCAGTTCGCTGATAAAGCAGAGCAAATTAAAGAAGAGGCGATTGCTAAGGCCAAGGATTTGGCGAAGAGCTTCTAAAGGTTTTTCTACTAAAACCTTCTAAACGAAAAACACAAAAAAGGGGCTGTCTAAAAAGTAGATAAATCTACTTGAGGGCAGCCCTCTTTTCTTACATGAACATGAACGTGATATTTTCGCGTATCGTCCACCACCAGGATAAGCGGATGTGAAAATCTTGTCATCCAGTCGATTCACAACTTCGTTAACGATCCGAACAAGATGATTTGGAGGGTTGTCTTCCTCTAAATCCATTGGAAGAACAGTTGGTCCATGGTATATGTAACGTACAAATTATGAAGAAGGGGCTAATCCTTCAAGGTCTATTGATCTGTTGGGACAGCCCCTTTTCAACGTACACTTGATGGTCGTACATGATGTAAAAAGTGCAGTAAATTACCATCTGAACCGGCTATAGGTACGGAATGATGTAAAATGTACATCAAATATTGCGATATTGCTCTATTTTCGATAGTATCGACGAGATTAACTGCACAAAATGCATGATTATCTCCGAAACCATCGATAATACGAAAATTTGCTGTACTTTTTGCATCATTAGCAAATGTTCGCTACGTTTCCCCCTTGCGGGTCATCTCCGCAAGACCAATCCACTCTCCTCGGTCACCTCGAGCAGATCGTTTGAACAACCCGTCGCCCTGCAGAAAGTGGTAGACCGTAGCCCCGCCACAGGTGGGAAATGTGCTTTTTCAGAGAAATGGTGGACCTCTAGCTGCCGGACATCAGGGTCATTGTGGATAACTTATATAGGATTCGATGATCCGTCCGTCATCAGCCCTAAACATAGATCAAAGGGCTGATCCCTCAAGGTCTATTGACCTTTTGGAACACCCCCTTTTTGATTTATGTTTTTTTGCGGCCGCGGTATTGCCCCGTGCGAAGCTCCATTATATAAGCATCGGCATCAAGCATCATCTCATCCTTGGCATGCTTTACAGCAAGCTCGATATCGTAGGGCACCCTCACATGTTGAAGGTTAAACGTACCGGGCTGTTTACTGTGATAATGCCCTTCCAAGAGGACATAAGAAGCCTGCGTCATATCTAGCGGATTGCCTACGCTGCCTGTATTGAAAAGCATCCGACCCTTGAGAATTTGCAGAAAAGCATTGTGGACATCGGCGTAACCTGCAACGTCCGCTTCCCTGGGATCTCCGCAAGCTTCGGAGGATTCGAACATCGACAAGCGACTCTCCATAGAATCCCAGGGCTGGATACGTTCATAGACGCTCCTTGGTGAAGCGTGGAACAATCTCACAAACTTACCGCTCATCCAGAATTCATAGGAAAAAGGCAGCCCTTTTAAATACGTCGTTCGTTCTTTCCCTAATCGTTCCTGCTGCCAAAGTAAAATCGGGTCCGTCGCCTTGTTCCCGATGAAATCATCCCAATTTCCTTTGATCACCACATCACAGGTTTCCCGTACACGATCCACGACCTGCTCGGAATGCGGTCCTTTGCCGACGAGATCGCCGAGACAAATGATTTGCGTCACATTCCGCTCCTGAATATCGTGCATGACCGCTTCATATGCAGGCATATTGCCATGGATATCTGAAATAAGAGCTAGTTTCTCCATCAAGCTGCACCTGCCTTTAAGTTAAAATGTTTCCTCCGCTGGTCTTGCTGTTACTGGCACTTCCGCCCCTTTACCTGCCCTCCGAACCAGAAACGGGYACATCAGGTAGAGGCCAAACGCATACAGCAGCACAGCTATATAAACGGGTAGCAAATGAATGAAATCTGTATAGCCAATATGAAAATGGACCAGCAATCCCGCAGCAAAGCCCGGTAATCCACCCCACAGGAACGTCCACCACAGCCAGCTTTCGCCTTGGTTCACTCCCCAGAGCGCTGAACCTGCAATGGCTACAGCCAATGAAAATAGTGCGCCCCCAAACCCAGCCCTATCATGCGCGATTAGTGGAATAAGATGCTCGTTCCAATCGGCAAGCAGCTGCGCGGTTACACCTAGATACACCAAATCGGTCGGTACGAATACCTGAGTGATCCCGACGAAAGCAATGGTCAACCCGCCTATCGCCAGACCAAACCCAAGCACGACGAAGCAGCACTGTCCCCACTGGGCTCTGCGCCAGACGGCGTCATTTCGTAAGCCCGGCGGCTTCCGTGAGGGATAATCCTTAAGCCCCCGCAGGGTGAGGAGCAGCATAGGAAGCAGCACTGCGGCAGCGATGGCATGCAGCGGATCGAAATAGCCATAACCCAGATACAGAAAGAAGCTGCTAAAGCCTACCGTACATGAGGCAAGGAGTGCGGTACGAGCCCAATGCGAGCCTAACCGCAAACCGTGGGTTGCTAGTTGGTAATAAAAAATGCCCAGCGAGATCATTGTCCCTGCCAAGGTAATACGGTCATGGGACATGAAATGTATAATATGCCCATTAAATCGATTTATGACACTCCGGCTCACGCCAAGGAAGGTTTCATCATAAGGCAAAAGTACGCTGGTTGAGGCGATCAGCCAAGCCAGCACGCCGCCAATCATCATGGCAATGCCGAGTAAGCTCATCCAGCCCCAATTTGCCCAAAACGACGGCGGCTCCGGCTCCTCTGTTTCACGAATGCGCTCATATAGGATCGCTTCGTTCATTCGCTTAGGCAGCCCTGGCCCAGCGTAGACCAGCCCGCTGTGCAGCTGCACGCTATACGCGCCTGCGGCCAGCAGCTCCAGAGCATCCTGCGGCTGGCTGGCCGCGCCAGCCGCAACGATCGTGGCCGCCCCAGCTGCGCGGAGTCGGCGAACCAGGCTCAGCTGTGCGCTGAGGACAACACGGCCGCCTACGCTGATGCGGCGGCTGCCCTCCTCGCGCAGCGCTTCGCCGACGACGACCCCGCTCCAGCTCGCCAGCTGGGCGGTTAGTTCCCTCAGCATCCCTTCGGGGAGCTGCGGCGGCACATACAGCAGCGCAGGCTTGCCCGCTGCTGCTGCTAACTGGCGAACCTCGCTGAGGTACGCCAAAGCTTCTTCCGGTGGCCAGCCTTCGGCGAGGCCATCGATGTAGAAGCCCGCCGCGTACGGCGCCAGCTTCTCCAGCAGCTCATGCTGCTGAAGCAGCGCTTCGCGCGGCGTGCTGCCCGGCATCGGCCGCAGCCGCACGAAGTGCGGCAGGCGATGCCCCGTGCCCTTGCTCAACCGCTGCGCGACAGCGTCTGCGCCAGCGTTGGCGTAGCCATCGGGGTACACGATGGCTTCCTGCTCGGGGACGCGCTCGATAGGCGCGTCGCAGCGCACCTCGCGCACCGTGACGGGGCCGAGCTCGATGAAGCCGATTCCGAGCTGGGCCAGCGCTTTGTGCGCGATGCCCTCGGGATCGAGCGCTCCACTCAAGCCGACGGGGCACGATATGGGCACCCCCGCGAGTTCGTCTTGCAGCACGGCCGACTGCTCGAAATGCCCCATCGTTTTGATAACGAGGGTACCGCCCGGCATGCGGCTCAGGCCGCCCATCGTCTGTAGAGTGAGATCCCTCGCGATCTTGGAAGGCAAACAAAACAATAATGGTTTAAATATCGAATGATAAGACCAGTCAGGCATCTATGCGCTCCTGTCTCTTATAATGATATGGAAATTTGTTCATTTCTAGTATAACGCGAAAAAGATTGAAATGAATACAGACACAGATTGTTGTCTTTTCATGTGATTACAATCACACCTCATCCACTTGCTTTCTACTATACTTACCTCATACCCAACAAAACTTTTCGAAGTGAGGCGATTCCTATGCTAAGTCAACAGTCCATTGAGATCATTAAATCCACAGTTCCTGTATTAGAGATACATGGTACATCCATTACGAAACGTTTCTATGAAATGTTATTCACTTCACACCCCGAATTGCTTCACATATTTAACCATGCTAATCAAAAACAAGGCAGACAACAAACAGCTCTGGCTAATGCGGTTTACGCGGCTGCGCTGCATATTGACCGGCTTGAAGCCATTTTGCCAGTTGTGAAACAAATTTCTCATAAACACCGCAGCCTTGGAGTGAAGCCTGAGCATTACCCGATTGTTGGCCAGCATCTGCTTGCCGCCATTCAAGAAGTGCTCGGAGAAGCGGCTACGCCAGAGATTCTGCAGGCTTGGGCCGAGGCCTATGGCATCATCGCAGATGCTTTTATCGGAGTTGAAGCAGATATGTACCACCAAACAGAAAGTCAAAAAGGCGGCTGGTCGGATTTCAAACGTTTTCGAATTGCTCGGAAGGTGAAGGAAAGCGATGTGATCACTTCCTTCTATCTTATGCCTGAGGACGGGGCTCCACTCCCTACATTTGAACCGGGGCAATATATCAGCGTCAAGCTTGCGATTCCCGGCGACGAGTACCAGCATATCCGCCAGTACAGCCTCTCCGACGCTCCAGGAAAGCCCTATTACCGCATTTCAGTGAAACGGGAAGATCTGATTGCAGACCGTCCTGACGGGAAAGTTTCGATGTTCCTGCACCATGGGACAAAAGAAGGCGATGCTCTGCTGCTCTCTGCGCCAGCTGGGGATTTCACCCTCGATCAACAAGATACCCGTCCTATCGTGTTCATCAGCGGCGGTGTGGGATTGACACCGATAGTTAGCATGCTGCAAACACTGGCTGCCACGAATCCCGAGCGTCAAGTGACGTTCATTCATGCCGCTCAGAACAGTCAACATCATGCCTTCAAGGGGCATATTGAGGAGCTGGCTTTAGAGTATCCCGCGTTGAGCTTTTATTGGTGCTACGATAAACCCACGGCTTCGGATCGGACAGAGAACTCTTTTCATAAAGAAGGTCACATTAGTCTGGACTGGCTTCAAAGCATTGTGCCTACGTCCGCGGCAAGCTTCTATTTCTGTGGTCCTGTTCCCTTCATGAAAGCTGTAAACAGCGCCCTGCGTGAGTGGGGGATCCCGGAAGAGGATCGACACTTTGAGTTTTTCGGTCCTGCCGGAAGCCTATAATTTCGCAACTTTCTCCCTTAGGAGCCGATTCACAGTCTCCCGCCGCAGCCCGATCAATTGGCCGATCTCTTCTTGCGTCAGCACATCAGTTAGAACCGTGGTGCCTAGATAATTGTGCATCCACTGCTCTAGCTTTTGCAACTTCACCGTCGGTGTTACTTCGGTCAATTGATCAATGCGCTGCTGCATCATCCTTAGCTTCTCTTGCAGCTGCTGCGCAATGATGCGAAAGCGCTCAGGGTTGTCATCCAACCCACGGTACCATTCCTCGGATGAAATGATTTCAATTTCACTTGCTACCAGTGCGACCGCCGTCCCGTAATAAGGCTTGGGGCTAATCAGAGAATGGTGAGGAATCGTCTCCTCCGGCACAATGATATTGACGAGTGTGGCATGGCCGTCTTCGTGTACACGGACGATTTTGAGCAGTCCACTTTTAAGCCGGTACAAGCCTCCTGATTCCCCTTGGCGGAATAGCGTCTCCCCTTTGTGCAGCTTCATAGTTCCGTCTCCTCTACGAGAAAAAGCGACAGCAGGTTCTTATGCTGGTCGCTTTTATTTGTTTACAGTTCTTTTTTAATAGCTGTTGGTGTTGGCGTCAGTTTGCTGCCAAATTGCGAGAGAGCTTCCGACCATTTGGAGATAACCGGCACTTGCTCGACTTTCCCAATGAGCCACACAAACATGATTAGACC
>NZ_JBFTQB010000140.1:0-9524 GCF_056398785.1 Paenibacillus sp. 01T422
CCTGAGCCTGAGAAATCGCAGGATCAACTGGATGTTGCGGTGATCCGATTGCCTCGTCTATCTAATTTCACGGATTTTGATCCGCTTCAGGAAGAAAAGGATGTTCATTTCAGATACATCACTCATCTCTCCGATTGGGGAGATCCTGATGTCGTCTTGTTGCCTGGAAGTAAGAATACAATGGATGATCTACGACACTTGAACGAGTCCGGCCTGGCGGCGCGTATCCAAGCTTTTGCGCAATCCGAGAATGGATGGGTCGCCGGTATTTGTGCGGGGTATCAGATGCTTGGCGTTAGACTGCTTGATCCGCAGGGCTATGAATCCGATCATCCTGAGCTTGAGGGCATTGGCCTTTTGCCGACCGAGACGGTCTTTACACCGGACAAACGCACCGTTCAAGTGCAGGGAAGTTCTTCGCTTTTTACAGATGACGACAGCCGGATGTTTGATATTGATGGGTATGAAATCCATATGGGGCGGACACGGTTTTTGGAAGATGTCGTCATGCCTTTTCAAATTAAAGCGTATACCAATGATGAGGCCTTCGCCTTGAGTAATGAGCCGCACGGAGACGGGGCTGCCGTTAATCAGGGTCGTATTTGGGGGACGTATGTGCACGGGATTTTGCATAATGATGATTTCCGGAGAGCCTGGTTAAACCGTATTCGGAAAATGAAGGGACTCACGCCTGTTGACGGGGGCTTACGCTTCAAAGAACGCAGAGAGGCTGCGTTCGATAGGCTGGCTGACCATGTTAGAAGTCACTTGGATATGCAGCGTGTTTATGAGATGATGAAGGTATCACAGCCTTGTCAAAGGGAGGACGTCAAAGGATGAAAATTTATACTCGCACTGGGGATGCCGGGCAGACTGGTGTAATTGGTGGTCGTGTGGATAAAGATGATGCTCGTGTAGAAGCATACGGAACTACAGACGAATTGAATTGTTATGTGGGTCAGGCGATGAGCTTTATGGACCCGGCCAAATATCCGGATTTACTGCCGGATTTGCTGCAGGTGCAGCATGAGTTGTTCGATTGCGGCTCGGATCTTGCGCTCTTGAAGCAGGACCTGCGCCCTTACAAAGTTACTGCAGCAATGGTGGATGCACTTGAGGCGTGGATTGATAAATACGATGCGGAAACGCCGGATATTACACGGTTTATCTTGCCTGGCGGCGGAAGCGTGTCCTCTACGCTGCATGTATGCCGCACGGTTTGCCGCAGAGCGGAACGCAGGGTCGTTACGCTTGCACGGACGCAAGAAATTAACCCGGAAGTTCGCAGATACTTGAACCGGTTGTCCGATCTATTCTTTACGATTGCCCGCACAGCGAACCACCGCGAAGGGATTGCTGATGTGGAGTATGTACGCAGCGCCGAGGTGTTTAGACGTAAACCATGAGCTATTATGAACCGCTAGTATATATGGTGCCGCCTGAGGAAGAAGGCTTTATCCTTAAGACGGTGCTGCAAAAAAGATTGATGGTCTCACGCAAGCTGCTGTCTCGGATTAAATTGACGGAGCAAGGAATTACTGTGAATGGCGTCAGAGAGTACATCAACATTAAGGTGAAAGCTGGAGACCGCGTAGAGATCCGTATGGAGGAGGAAGCGTCCGAGGATATTTTGCCGCAAGACCTTCCTCTGCATATTCTTCATGAAGATGAGCATCTGCTGATTCTCGCCAAAGATGCGGGAATTATCGTGCATCCTACACATGGACACTACGTGAATACGATTGCTAATGGTGTTGTGTATCACTGGCAGCAAGCTGGCATTACTTGCCGTTTTCGCCCTGTACATCGGCTTGATCAAGATACATCCGGTGTGTTGGCGATCGCTAAGACGCCTTATGTGCACCAGCAAATATCCGAGCAGATGATTCAGCATCAGGTGAARAAGGAATATCTGGCCTTTGTTTGGGGGCGTTTCGAGGAGACGAAGGGAACGATTAATGAGCCTATCGACCGTGATCCCGAACAACCGCATGTGCGCATCGTCACTCCGCAAGGATACTCGGCAGTCACCCATTATGAGGTCGTGGAACAATATTCACAGGCCGCACTAGTCCGTATATGGCTTGAAACCGGGAGAACGCACCAGATTCGCGTACATATGAGGTACTTAGGTCACCCGCTAATTGGGGACAAAATGTATACATTGCCCGAATTTGAGACAAGCCCGGCTGCAGAAGAAGCAGGCAAGCGGCTGAATCGTCAGGCACTGCATGCTTACAAGCTTGGTTTTGTTCATCCAGGGACAAGGGAATGGGCTGAGTTTAACGCTCCACTCCCTCCAGATTTAGCTGGTTTGCAAGCGTGGTTACAAAAAAATGACTAGTTTTACAAAAACCATCCAAATTTTAGGGTGGTTTTTGTTTGGAATAACTTGACTTTCCAATTAAATTAGCCCAAAATTTTAATTAATTATGGATTAGCTTTCCACACACATAAAGGAGTCCTTACATCATGGGAGTAAAAGTCTATTGTTATGATAAATGCGGCACGTGCCGAGCAGCCCTGAAATGGCTTAAAGCGCATGACGTCGAAGTCACAGAGAGTGTTCCTTTATTTGAAACCCCGCCTTCTGCGAGCGAGTTGTCCAAGCTGTTAAGCGATAGCGGCCTTGGTATCAAGAAGTTTTTCAACGCCTCCGGTGAAGTGTACAAAGAGATGAATTTGAAAGACAAGCTCCCGGGCATGACGCAAGAGCAAATGCTGGAACTATTAGCTTCAAACGGCAGATTGATCAAACGTCCTATTGTGACGGATGGTACGAAGGTTACGGTTGGCTTTAAGGAAGCTGAATACGAGGAAATTTGGGCAAAGGGGTGAGGTGAGGTTGGATGAGAAGCAGAAACCACCACGCAAAAAATCACCGCTAGCCATAGGCGGTTTCCTCGCGGTTTTGCTATCGCAAGGAAAGCTGCTATTGGCAGCCTTGAAATTCGGCAAGGTCGGCGGGGCCGTCATATCGATGTTTATTACGATTTGGGCTTACGCTTATCTCGCGCCACTTCCTTTTGCTATTGGCATAGTGGTCATGATTCTAATTCATGAACTCGGTCATGTTTTTGCGGCAAAGTTGAAAGGGCTTCCTGTATCGGCGCCTGTTTTTATCCCCTTCCTTGGTGCATTGATAACCATGAAAAAAAATCCGACCGATGCAGCAACAGAAGCTTTTATCGGTATCGGAGGGCCTATTTTAGGGACAGTTGGGGGCGTTGCTGCGTTTGCACTCGGTATGTATCTGAATTCCCCTGTTATTGTTTCAGTAGCATATGCTGCGTTTTACCTGAATTTAATTAATTTGTTGCCGATTCATCCTCTGGATGGCGGTCGAATTGCAACGGCAGTCACCCGTTGGTTATGGATTGTAGGATTAATTGGCGGTTTAGTTTTTATTTTTTATCTGGATCATTATGTCAATCAACTCATTTTCTTTGTTATCTGGGCCATGTTTGCCTGGGATTTGTATAAGAAATACGTGAAATATAGACATAGAGAGCAGTTAGTTTCTGTTTCCACCCGCTTTGAATTTGCTGCCGACCATTTGCTTCAACAAGGGTATATCATCCCGGGTGAAAATCACACGCGCGATTTGGACTTTACGACATACTCCGATTTACAGGGTGCAGGTGACGGCAGGCAGACAATTGTCATGTACTGGCAGGGAATTGGCTTTGAAGGTCAGGCTTATTTGCCTCAGCAAGCCTTGATTCGAAGAGTACAGCTTGTCAAAGTAGATCGTTTGCAGAAAGAAAGTGGATTCTATCTAGGACTGCAGGTACAGGTCGATTTTTCACCTTTAGGTATTCAGGAGCGGTACTATGAGGTCCCCGCCAAAACTCGCTGGAAATTCGGAGCAGCTTATTTTGGGCTGATTTTGTTCCTACTTTATATGATAAGGCTGGTTCATCAAGCAGGAATTATCGATTGACTGTTTAATACAACATAACGAGGATAACTATCATGACATTTATTGGATCAAAACGGCTTAGCCAGCTAGGATCGGCTATTTTTTCGGAAGTGGCAGATTGGAAGAGAGAGGTTATGAACCAAGGGGTAGACGTCATAGATTTAGGTATAGGAAGTCCTGACCTACCGCCGTCTGAACGCATTATTGAAGCCATTACAGAGGCTGTGCGTAACCCAGCTCACTATGGATATCCGACATCGGAAGGAAGTTTAGCTTTTCGCGAAGCGGTAGCCAGGTGGTACCAGTTCCGATTCGGTGTAGAGCTTAATCCCGACAATGAAATTTTAACGTTAATGGGTTCTCAAGATGGTCTTGCTCACTTGGCGCTTTCACTCTGTGATCCTGGGGACATCGCAATTGTTCCCGATCCAGGTTACCCCATATATTCGGCAAGTCTCGTGCTAGCGGGAGTTGAGCCTTACTTGCTGCCCCTGCGCGCTGTAAATAATTTTTTGCCCCAATTAGATGACATCCCAGTAGACGTGGCTGCCAAAGCGAAATTCATCCTGTTAAACTATCCGAGCAATCCGCTGTCTGCTGTTGCAGATCGTGCTTTTTTTGAGCATTTGATAGCCTATGCCAAAAAGCATGAATTGCTTGTCGTACACGATCTAGCCTACTCTGAAATGGCTTTTGACGGCTTTAAGCCCATCAGCATTCTAGAGATCGAAGGCGCTAAGGAGGTTGCTGTCGAGTTTCATTCTCTGTCCAAAAGCTTTAATATGGCAGGTTGTCGGATCGCGTTCCTGACTGGTAATGCGGCTGCGGTAAAAGCGCTGCGAACGCTCAAATCGAATATCGATTATGGCGTATTCGGAGCCATTCAAGCAGCTGGCATTGCAGCATTAGAGGAAGATATGGAACACGATCATTCCGTTGCCGGCGTTTATGAAAGAAGACGAAATATATTTATTTCGGCTTTAGCAGATGCAGGCTGGATCATACCGCCACCCAAGGCAACCATGTTTATCTGGGCACCCATTCCAAAAGGATGGACATCTCGACAAATTTCCCGGGAAATGCTGTTCCGTGCTGGTATCGTTGTTATACCTGGAGACGCTTTCGGAGCAGAAGGAGAAGGCTTTGTACGAATTGCTTTGGTGCAGGATGAAGCCAGATTACTTGAGGCGGCAAGACGCATAGGCGATTGGCTTCGAACCGTAGAATGAAAACTAGAGATTTTGGTAAAAATAGGAGAATGAGAGATATATTAAATTTTTGCACAAAATTAAACCTTAATAGTTGAAAGGGGTAAGCATATGGACGCCATTTCCTCATTATCAGAGCTCTTAGCCGAGCAGAAGCCTTCATCGTTTGTAGAAATTCCTGGAGTCCTGGGACAGACATTTGGGCAAGCGACAATTGCAGCTACATTACCTATGAGCAAATTATTTTCACTCTATGAAGTTGATTTAGAAGTTCAGCGTGCGATTATTCCACGCAATCTTTCTAAATTAATCGATTATGTTAATCTGTATTTGGAAAATCGCCAACCGATCTACTTCCCGGGCATTATTTTCTCGGCAAGAGGTGCGGGTCAATATGACGATGAGCAGCAAGCACTTCGTTTGCAGCCGATTGAGAAGTTGTACGTGGTGGATGGTCAGCATAGATTGGCAGCTTTCCAACGCATTATGGAAACGTTGCAAAGTCAAATGGCACGTGCCAAAGACCGCCGGGAATACGAGAAGATGGAAGAGATCACAGAGAAGCTTCGCCGCTTATATGCCTTCCCGATTTCCACAATGACTTACTTGGATATTAATGCTCGTCAAGAGCGCCAATTGTTCTCAGACATTAACAAACTTCCTCGCAAGCTTGGCGGCAACTTGGCTGTGCTTCGGGATCAACGCAGATTTTACCATGTTGCTGCAACGGAGCTTGCTTCCAAAGCGCCAGCCATGCAGAAGCTGACTGTTGATATGTTCTCTGAACGCGGCAAGTCGCCTGAGTATTTGTTCTCATATCACTTGCTGATTGAAATTTTGGTTGCTTTGTTCGAAGGCAGAATGAAATCAGCGGCCCGGAATAACGGTTACCAATATGAGGACAAAGATCTTCAAGATCTAGTTTCTTTAGCGGGAACCTACTTTAACGGTTTGCTGAATCATTTGGATGAGCCAGCCAAAGGTGATATTGTTTGGACGGAAAATATCCAAATTGCCCTTGCTTTGTTTATCCATGAGGAAGCTACGAAAACAGGCAAATTCAATCGTTATGCGCTTGAGCATGCTTTGAAAATACTTCCACACGTGAATTGGAATGGGATTTATGCGGGTGACGAGAAGGATCGTTTGCCTAGACGTACCCGTATCATGAAAGCCTTTAATTTCATCAAGAATTTCTATACGGAACAGAATGCTTTCCTAATCAGCGATAAGGAGGATGTGAGCTAATGGAAGGATTACGCCTCAAAATGACGATTCATCCGTTTTGCGAGAGATTCGGGCTTTCAACCGTGGCCTTGCGCGTTCAGGATTTGCTCAATTATACGATGATCGACCCTATGGTACAGCGGAAGCTCAGCAATATGCAAAGACGCAAAATTTCCACGTATCTGCAAGAACGCGAGCTGGATCATGTCTTTTTCGGCCCGGTTACGCTTTCACTGCGTGAAGTGAATCAACTGTCCAAAGGCGAGAAGGAATTTTTGCTGAAGCATGGCTCGAAGCTTTCTATTTTGGACGGACAGCATCGTATCCTGGCGCTCGGTTATGTTAATGAGCAAATGCAAAAGGAAGTTCGACGCTACGAGAAGAAGCTGGTGCTTCAGAAGATTAAGCAGCGTAAGATGCCTCAGGATGCGGACATTAAGCAAGAAGTTGAAGAGACGGAAGGCACGATCAATCAACTTGAGAGCAGACGTCTTGATTTAATGGAGACACAGCTTGCCGTGCAAATCTACATTGGCTTAACGGAAGAAGAAGAGCAGCAGCTGTTTGGCGACATCAACTCCAAGGTTCAGCTGGTGAGCAAAGAGCTAGGTCACTCTTTCGATTCCATCGATCCGCTTAATCTAGTTATTCAGCAGGTTGTCGATCACAATGTGTACCTCAAAGCTGTCGGCGTAGAGCGACGCAGCAATCTGACGTCATTTAACCGTAATTTCACATGCTTCAGCTGGTTATATGCGACAGCAACAATGTTATTTTCTGGCAGAATGCAGCCGTCCTATGAGCTTCAGCGCAAGATTCGCCACGATCCTTCGACGTATGTGGAGATCCTGCACCAATTCTTTAATACGTTATTGCCGATGATGCCTGAGCAGCCAGGTCTTGCGCAATATACATCAGCAAATCGGGTTATCCAAGAAAGCATCGCGCTCTATTCGAACCGATTCTTATTCCCGAACGGGCAATATAATGAGGAATGGACAGATTGCTTGCAAATTCTTGAAGGATTTGACTGGTCCCATGAGAATGAGGAATTGATTTATGTCTTCGGCGCATTGGATAACGGTAAAATCAACCTGATTCACGAAAAATCATTGAAAAAGCATGTGAAGCTTGTACAATTTTTCCTCGAAGGCACAGATTCAGAGAGTGCGTCGGATGAAGAAGAATCAACAGCTTAATAGGATAGACCCCAARCCTTTCTCTCTCAACAGATGTTGTGAGAGGAAGGCTTTTTATGTTTTGTGGATGTTCATCTCGTTTGAGCTAGTAGAGGAAGAATAGATTCCCATAATCTACAAATATACGAAATATACGAATATCTTCCGTCATTCGTCTATACCAAATAAAGTCACTAGAATACTATATACTATAAAGCTTGAAAGGAGGAGAAAACGATGAGTTGCTCCGTATATGCTACATTGTCCCGAATCAGCCTTGGCACAGTCATCACAATCCATGCAGGTACTACTCCGAACCACACAGGTAAATTTCTAGGGATTGAACATGGTAATGTTGTTCTTGCAAGTAATAATGGTACTGTATTCTTTTTCCCAGTTGATAGAATCTCCGTTATCCACATTCCTTAATAAAAAAGAGTTTGAAGAGACTGTCTTGAAAGGTCAGAAATGATCTGAAGGACAGTCTCTTTTTTTGTTTACAGATTAGGTCTATTGAAGAAATTCTATTTTCACGTTACACTTCATAGAGTTAGGTCGTGAAGAACACGCCGCTTCGATACTTTGTATCGGGGCGGCTTTTTGTGTTTATTTTGTCAAAAAGAGGAGCGGGGCAGCGTGCAAAACTTTGATCAGAAATACGAAGAATGGATGCAAATGAATATAAAGCAGGAAGCTAATCAGAGAAGACGTGGATTGCTTGAGAAGGGGTTAGGTCATGGGACAGTGGAGTTTCTGCGAATGATCTGGTACCCAACCGTGGGGAATTTTGACCACTTGTATCCTGAATGGGAGGTTCGTGATTTTAACAATGGTTACCGCTATGTGGATCTGGCTTATAGGCCAGGCGGCATGAAGGGTGCTATTGAAATTCAAGGCTATAGCTCTCATGCAAGAGATCTGGATGTCAATCGATTTAAGGATTTATGTTGGCGGCATAGTCTGATGGCGCTTGATCGTTGGATTTTTTTGCCTGTCGCCTATCTATCTATTAAAGATGAACCTTGGCGGTGTCGGCAGCTCGTTCTATCCTTCATCGGAATTTTCCTGTCGACAGAGTTGGCGTCTGAGTTAACGTTTCTTGAAGCCGAAGCTGTGCGCTATTCCCGTCGTCTATTGCGCCCGTTTACAGCAGTAGAGTTGGCATGTCACTTACGAATCACGGATCGACATGCGCGGCGGCTCTTACATCATTTAGTGGAACGTGAATTGTTGGTTGTGCAAAGCGGGCACAAGCGGTATCGCACGTATTGCTTACGGACTGAGTCGACCTTATTCGGTGAAAAATAGACCAATTGAAATTCTAACGGACGCTAATGCCGTTATTCACGGAAATAGTGTGGGAATTAGCCTATTTTTGTCCAATAGCGACTCTGGGGTCCGTTAGATACTGAATAGGGGGAAATAATGCGAAATAACGGCCGTGAGGTCCGTTAGAAATAGACTAGTGTGATGGAACGSGGTGTGAGGKGGTGGKGKCGATGTACGAAGTGATGGAACGCTGTATGAGGTGGTGGGATCGATGTACGAAGTGATGGAACGTGGTGTGAGGTGGTGGGGGCGATGTACAAAGTTGCGGAACGCTAGGTGAGGAGTGGTGGGTTTCGATATATGAATTAGTGTAATTCGATATACGCAGTACTGGAGCTAATGTGTGAAGTGATGGTATGCGATGYACGRAGTGGAATACCGCTAATTGGGCTGCTAACGGACWGAGTGGACCTTATTCGGTGAAAATACGGCCTTTTGAAATTCTAACGGACACCAATGCAGCTATTCACGKAAATAGTGTGGAAAATAGCCGATTTCTGTCCAATAACGACTCTGGTGGACCTCTGTCAAGAAAGTAAACACATCATTAAGTGACGATTACGCGGTTTCTACAAAGGTCGCCGCAAAGTGAACAGGCGACACATAGCCGATGGCACTATGAATTCGTTTGCGGTTATAAAAGAATTCAATATACCGAAA
>NZ_JBFTQB010000141.1:0-9513 GCF_056398785.1 Paenibacillus sp. 01T422
ACGTATAACACCAATGATGTGAGTCAGCGAATTGCCCAAACGCTGCAAGCTATGCTCAAAGATAACTTGGGTATTGATGTGAAACTGGCAAACAAAGAAGGTAAAGTACTGACTACCGAGCAAAAGGATCTACAACTGCAGCTGTCTCGTTCTTCTTTCCTTCCGGATTTTGCCGATCCGATCAACTTCCTGGATGGTTTCCAATCAACGAATCCATTCAGCCGTACAGGATGGGTGAATCCTACGTATGATAAATTGATCAAAGATGCCTATGTAGAAACAGACGAGGCGAAACGATTCAAAATGATGCATGATGCGGAGAAGATTTTGATGGACGAAGCGCCAGTTCTGCCGCTTTACTTCTACAACTCCACTTACATGCAAAGCGATAAATTGGAAGGTGTCGTTAGACACGCTTTCGGCTTCTTGGACTTTAAGTGGGCAGATCTGAAATAAAATGGGGTGACGGAGGGATGCACCTGTAAGGGGTGCTTCTTCCTTTTTTCATGCGGGAAAGGAGACTTGTAGTCATGGCTGAGCTTATAAAACCGAGGCGACTAAGCCCTGGTGATACAGTCGGCATTATGGCGCCGGCATGCTGGGTAGACACGGAGCAGGTGAAAGCAGCGTCTACCATTTTGGAGAAAATGGGGCTGCGAGTTCGCTTGGGAGATACCTTGATCAAGAAGTATGGCTACTTGGCGGGAACGGATGAGGAGCGGGCAGGGGAGTTGAACGCTATGTTTGCTGATCCTGCTATCAAAGCTATCATTTGTGCGCGTGGTGGATACGGTACTGGAAGAATCGCGGATTTGCTGGATTATGACCTTATTCGCGCTAATCCGAAGATTTTCTGGGGATATAGTGATATTACTTTTTTGCATGCAGCTATTAGCAGGTTTGCGGGTTTGGTTACTTTTCATGGCCCCATGCTGATTGATTTGGGAAAAGAGGATCTGCACCCGCTGACGGTTCAGAATTATGAAACGCTTCTACGTCCTTCGGTTCTTCGTTACACAGAAGAGATTTCCCTGCTGCATACGTTAGTAGAAGGAGAGGCTGTTGGTCCTATTGTTGGAGGAAATCTCTCTTTGATTGTGAGTACGCTAGGGACGCCATATGAGCTTAATACAAAGGGGAAACTTCTTTTTATCGAAGATATCGACGAAGAACCTTATAGAGTGGATCGAATGTTAAATCAGCTCAAACACGCTGGGAAATTTGCCGATGCGGCTGGCATTCTGATTTGTGATTTTCAAAATTGTGAGCCGGATAAACGGAAAGTGTCGTTCACTTTAGAAGAGATTTTCGACCATCACATCGTTCCCGCTGGGAAGCCGACACTATCCGGATTTAGAATTGGTCATTGTTCGCCGAATATTGCGATCCCCATAGGTATGGAAGCAAGGATGAGTACTTACGAGAAGTTGCTGGCATGTACGGAACCCGGTGTAGAGGCATAAGGAGGCAAAATCATGAGTATTATCCAAAGTGTAGAGGTCATGCGGCAGTCAACTCCGCTTAAGAAGCCATTTAAAACAGCATTGCGTACTGTGTATTGTACGGAGTCTATCATTGTTCGAATTCAGAGTAGCGACGGCCGAGTTGGTTGGGGGGAAGCTCCGGCGACCATTGTTATTACAGGTGACAGCCTGGATAGTATCCATTCGGCTATTGTAAATACATTTACTCCTTTGTTGGTAGGTAAAAGCTTGCTAGCTTATGAGCGGATTCTGCAGGATATTCATCAATCTATGATCGGAAGCAGCAGCGCAAAAGCGGCTGTGGATATGGCCATCTACGATCTTGTTGCGCAGAACTGTGGTTTGCCGCTGTATCAGTTCCTTGGCGGGTATAAGGATCAGATTGAAACGGATTTCACGGTCAGTGTCAATTCCCCTAAGGAAATGGGAGAAGATGCGGTTCGATATGTGCAAGATGGCTTTAATGTATTGAAGATTAAAGTTGGCAAGGACGACATCCTGGAGGATATCGAAAGGATCAAGGAAATTCGCAGGTGCATAGGCAGCAGTGTGAAAATACGTATCGATGCGAATCAAGGCTGGCAGGTGAAGGATGCTATTCGCACGATTCGGCGCATGGAGGACTTGGGACTCGACATTGAGCTGGTTGAGCAGCCAGTGAAAGCGGGAGACATCGAAGGGCTCAAGATGGTGACAGATCACGTGGAAACTCCTATTATGGCGGATGAGAGCGTGTTTTCACCCATTCAAGCTTTTGAAGTGTTGAAAAACCGTGCTGCCGACCTGATTAATATTAAATTGATGAAATCTGGCGGTATATACAAAGCGCAAATTATTAATCATATTGCGGAAGAATTCGGCGTCGAGTGCATGGTTGGCAGCATGATCGAATCTCGTGTGGCTGTAACGGCCGCCGCTCATCTTGCTGCTAGCAAGAAGAACATTACACGCTGTGACTTCGATGCGCCGCTAATGATGCTTCAGGATATTGTGGTTGGCGGTGTGCAGTATGACGGAAGGGTCATGACCTTCCCGAAAGCGTCGGGACTTGGTATCCTCGATGTGGTTCACAGCCAAAGTCCAGTGAGTCCAGTGGGGTCATGAATATGAGTTTGGGGGTGAGTATAAATATGCCAAAACGGATGATGGTCGCTGTTTCTGTTGCAACCGTATGGACGAAGCCGGATTCACCGCGTCCCGTAGATGGGGCCGCGTTAAAGTATCCGGCCGAAATAAAAGAGTGGCTGGGCCATATGACGCTTAGAGATAGGCTGGATTTGTGTCTGGCGAACCGTGTTCAGACGCAGATTCTTTATGGTGCATCTGTTCTTGTCGCGGAGGAAATCGATGGGTGGAGTAAGGTGCTTATCCCTCATCAGGCAACGCGCAAGGAAACATTGGGTTATCCTGGCTGGGTGCCAAGCTGCCAGTTGGTTGAAGAGTCGGATGCTCCGCTCGGCTCGAAGAGGGCTGAAGTGATCGCCGACAAAGCATGGTTGTATAAGAGCCCATCCCAACAGCTAATTGAGCTCAGCTATCTGACTTCACTGCCTGTGCTGGAGGAAATGGGGGAGTTGGTGARGGTGCAGACGCCAGAGGGGACGGGCTATCTGAAGGCGGATGATATCCGCTTGATGGATGGTTCTTTAGCTCCTGAAACCGGGGGCGTTGATGTTGGGCAAGGGATCGTGGAGCAGGCGAAGAGGTTCCTGGATCTGCCTTATTTATGGGGAGGGACGTCCTCCTATGGCTTTGATTGCTCTGGTTTTGCGTATACCATGCATAGATATTTTGGGATTATGATTCCTAGGGATGCCTCGGACCAAGCCAAACAGGGAACTCCTGTTGAGAAGGAGCAGCTGGAAGCGGGGGACTTGGTCTTTTTCGCTCATGAGGAAGGAAAGGGATCTATTCACCATGTGGGGATTTATGCAGGGGATAATCAGATGATTCATTCCCCTGAAACTACCAAGTCCATCGAACTGGTGGATATGACAACATTCAAGTTGGCTCAAGAGCATTGCGTGTCTAGACGATATTGGAAGTGATGTGACGGATGAAAGCACGTAAGATGTCGATCTTACGTGTTTTGTCTTTTTGAGGCGGGAGGGAGCTGCGGGTTTATGGCATCATGGGGAGGGAAAATAGACGAATAAATTAAGATTAATTCCATTTTCGTGATACAATAGCTTTCTATCCGATTAATGGAACGGAGTGATCACATGAGTAAAGGCAAGGGAACAGGCAGAGGAACGGACAAAAAAGGCTGGAATAGATGGCAAGCTAGTGCCAATAGAGCAAAAAGTGCCCCGAAACCATATAAAAGCAAAGGGCTTAAAAAAGATGGTGATGAAAAAGTAAGCACCAGCAGCAAAGGTTAAGTGCATAGCTAGTTAAAAGAGACCTACATATACGATATGTGGGTCTTTTATGCATACACATTGAATAAAATTAATATTACAGGTAACAATCTCTAATAACATATTAAAGAAGGTGAACTAGAATGAAAGATAAAAGACGAGAAGATGCTTGGACAGATAATCATGATGTAACGCTAGCTCAAACCGTAATCAGTCATATTAAAAATGGAAGTACGCAACTTGCTGCCTTCGAAGAATCAGCAAGTAGACTGAATCGCACGGCTGCCGCATGTGGGTTTCGATGGAATAAAGAACTAAGACATCAATACGAAACCGAAATCAATGACGCCAAATTATTTAGAATGAAACGAAAACAACAAAAAAGAGACATTCATGCAACGGTTTCTGGCATTCCATTACTAGAAGATGAAGCGATTATGCCAAAGTATGAGGATGCTTTTAGACAAATCATTAAGATCGCGAAGGATCAAGCGCAAAAATTTGAGCAGTTAATTCACGAAAACTCAAAGCTCAAACTTGAAATTAATGAATTGAGAAGTCAGAAGGAAAGCGTAAATGTGGTCAAAAGCAATGAAGATGTGGCAACGGAGGATCTTCAAACTTTCCTTAAAATTATGAACAGAGCAAGAAATTTAACTTCTTTGAATTTGAATGTATAAGTCTTCCTTACACTCCACATTATAAGATTACACCACGAGAAGGAGTGATTTATTAATGGCAAACAATAACACGCTAGTTGTTCCAGAAGCAAAGGCTGCTTTAAATCAATTGAAATTTGAAGTTGCTCAAGAGTTAGGGATCGCCTTGCAACCGAATGGTTACAATGGACATCTTGCTACACGTGAAGCTGGTTCGATTGGTGGCACGATCACGAAGCGGTTGGTGCAAATAGCGGAACAACAATTGCAAGGTTTTAGACGCTAATCTCTTTGTAAAAGCAAGAACTAAAAAGACTACAATCACTCTTTCCTCCTTGGGTGAATGCAGTCTTTTTTATGTTTGCTCGTGCTATGCCAGAAACGGAGAGAGCTAGCCGCTCCCTCCGTTTTCCTTATTCGTGCATATGAGTTCCCATGTCCATCCCCATATCCATGGCCATGGCTTTGGTTAACGTAATGGACCAATCGGCTTCATTCCATTTTACATCCCAGCCTAGCAATTCTGTGATGAAACGCAGCGGGACTTGGGTGCGCCCATCTTTGAGAACAATTGGAGTTCCGATCTCTTTTTTCATCCCGTTCACTTCCATGTAATCTTTGCCGACCCAGAACGTTAACGTATCATTTCCGGCCTTCACCCAAGCCGTTTGGCTGGCTTGATCCCAGGTTACATTCGCGCCAATTCCTTCTGCCAAGAAGCGGAGTGGGATAAAGGTGTTGCCTTCCCACATGAAAGGCGCGGTGTCCATCATCGTGGATTTATCGTTAATCATCATACTGCTGCTCCCGATTTTCATCCAAATTTTCATGGTAGAGGTCATGTCTGGTGCTTTAGGATCATGAAATTTCTCTTGAAATTGAGCGACGATACCGGATGCTAAGTAATCACCCGTATGCGCCATATGGGCGTAAGCTTCGCGAGTGCTGGCATAAGTTGTGGCATAATCCTTATTCACATAGCTGTCGAACGCGCTAATCAATTGGGCAACATGCGGCTTCAAGGCGCCTGCAATATCGGCCGTTTTAAAGTTATTCGGATTAGCACTTTCTAAAAAGGCTCCGAAATCTGTTCCGTATTGGTTCAGTTTATCCAAGGTCTCTTTACGTTTGGTCTCGTCTTTCGCAGCTGTTGCTTTCACATAATCTACAAAGAATCCGATATGCGTATTCCATAGTCCTTTGAAGGCTTTACCAGCATCCTCTCCATAGACAGAGGTGATTGCTGCTGTTAAATCATCGCTATTTGCTAATAGAGCACCTGCTGCAGCATCGAAATCAGGGGCACCGCTTATTCCCTTTTGCATCGCCAGAACAGCCAGGCCGCCATGTTCGCTTAACAGACCATCCAGCGCGGATCGCAGATCGACAGAAGCGACGGATGCACCTTGATTGGTGAATTTATCCGGATATTGCTTCACAATGGCATCAGCCAACACGTGACCGAAATGCATCATGTGTGAATAGGCCTCACGATCGGCTTTGTAAGCACCAGCATAATCTTTGTTAACATAGTCATCGAAAGCTTCAATCAGTTGACTAACGTGCGCTTTCAGTCCTTCGGCAACACCGGCTGCCTTCAGATTCGGATTCGCGCTTTCCAGGAATGCGCCAAAGTCGGGTCCGTATTTATCTAGTTTATCTAATGCGGACTTGCGTCCAGCCTCGTCTTTCTTCGCAGTTGCCGTTACATAGTCTACGAAGAAACCGATGTGTGTGCTCCATAGTCCTTTGAAGGCCTTGGCTGCATCTGCGCCATATACAGAGCCAATGGCTGCGGACAAATCATCGCCGTTGGCAAGTAAAGCTGCTGCTGCATCGTTGAAATCGGCAGCTCCGTCAATGCCTTTTTGCATCGCGATGACAGCTAATTCAGCATGTTCGCCGAGCAGACTTTCGAGTGTGATGCGCAGGTCGGAAGCTCCGCTTTTAATCGAATAGGTATGTGCGCTTGCCATTGCCGGGAAAATAAGTGTAAGTCCTAGTGCAGCCGTAGCTAATGTTTTGATCATGGGTTTCATGGTTATCGCGCTCCTCATAATGGTTTTTGTGTACTCTCGGTTAATAGAACGTGGGATGTTGAGATATGGATCACAAGGATCACGATCTTTTTTTATTTTGACTATCATCCAATACAAAAGATTTTGCGAAGTATATACTAGGAAGGAGACTTTGGAGAGGAGATCCTTCATGAATGGTACGCGTACCGATCAAGAGCTTATGATGCAAATCGTCAATAAAGATGCCGATGCGCTCAAATTTCTATATGACAAGTATGAGAAGCCCATATATGCGTTTGCTTATCGAATCGTGCAAGATGCGATGATGGCAGAGGAAGTTGTGCAGGAACTATTCCTGCGAATATGGAAAGCTGCTGAACGCTACGATGYAGATCATGGAAAGTTAACGAGTTGGATGTTCACGTTGACTCGAAATATTGCGATCGATTTGTTGCGTAAGAAGCAAAATCGCACGAATGTACAGACAACGGAAACCGAACAGTTGAATCGGATACCGGATAGTGGCAAGAGCACGGAAGAAGTCGCCTTGGAGGGTTGGAGAGGTCAAGAAATTCGCGAGGCTTTGCATGCACTAAGTCCGGATCAGAAGCAAGTAGTTGATCTTATTTATTATCAGGGCTACACACAGCAAGAAGTGTCTGATCAGCAGGCGATCCCGCTGGGTACGGTGAAAAGCAGGGTGAGGTTAGCTTTGAAGCAATTAAGAGGACGGCTTGCAGGTGTGGGGAAGGAGGAAATTCAAAGATGAATAAGCCAATGAATGGTTGCGAGAATCTCGAAATGTATGCGGTTGGTGGATTAGACCCGGAAGAACGGGCTGAGTTTGAACGACATCTCGAAGAATGCTCGGCGTGTGCGGAGGAACTAGTTGAGCTTATTGCACTTGTGGATCTTCTACCGATGGCATCGGAGCCTGTACCTGTACCTGTACCTGAAGGAATGAAAGCTCGTGTGCTTGACCATGTTTTGGGTGAGAGCAAGGTGCAGGTGCCAACCAGCAGTGTCAAAGTAGTCCGAATCCGTCCGTGGCTGGTTGGAGGACTGTCAGCAGCTGTACTTATCCTTGGTATTTATAGTTACACTTTAAAGCAAAATGTGAATGAATTGCAGTCCAAGATCTCGCTCCTTAATCGCCCGGCGGAAGCTGTTCAGGTGAACAGTGTTGTGGAACTCAGCAGCACGGCCAAAGAAATCGTGGCGAAGGGACTTGCAACAATCGTGATTGATGCCAAAGGTACTCATCTGCTTGTCCAAGCAGAACAGCTGCCTGAGCTTAAAAATAATGAGGCTTACCAAGTATGGTTAATCAAGGGGAAAGAAACGCCGGTTAATGCAGGCACCTTCCTGACGAATAACGGTACAGGAGGCTTGTATTACACCTTTGACACCAATAGTTATGATACCATTGCTATTACGCTTGAGCCTGATGCTCACGGCGACAAACCAAGAGGGACGCCAGTTCTGGCCGCGGCTCTGTTGAAGAGTTGATGGCCAGGAGCTAATCATCTTAGCGGAAAGTAATCCAAATCCTCCTTTGTTTCGTTACTCTTAAGAGTGGATGAACATACAAAGGAGGATTTTTATGTTGAGAAAAAGTTGGCTGCTAGCTTTACTATGTGTTGCGATGTGGATGGTTGGGGCCGTTACTGTATCTGCAGAGGAGCATCAGCAAGTTAAATCGGATATGAAGTTGGACCTGAATGGAAAGTCGCTGCAACTAGATGAGTCTTATCTGATCGATAATTCACTATTTGTTCCTTATCGTGCGTTCGCGGAGGGAATTGGTGCGGAGGTGAGTTATGAGGCTGCCTCTCAGAGGGTAACTGTCCTTAAAGACGGGTTGACGGTCCAATTAACCATTGGATCTTCAGAGGCGTTTGTTGATGGAAGCAGTCATAAGATGGTGGGCCCAGCCCAATTAATAAATAACTCGACGTTCGTGCATGCCCGGTTTCTTTCTGAAGTATTTGGGATCAGAGTTCAATATGAGGAAGCAACGCGAACGGTTCATTTGGTCAGTAATTCTGGGCAGAATTCCGTGAATCCAGCTCCTAAAACCTACTATGTAACGATTGAGGGTTTCCAATTCAAGGGTGGGACTATCACGGTGGAGGCAGGTTCGACGATTGTTTTTACGAATAAAGATAAAGTTAAACACAATGCCGCTGCTGAAAATGGAAGTTTCAAGACGCCACTCTTGGCAACAGGTGAATCGGCGAGCATAACGCTTACGGAACCTGGCGACTATGCGTATTTCTGTGAATTGCACAAAAATGCTATGCAGGGGACGATTACGGTCAAGTAAACTCATTGGACGAAATCCAATACGTGGACTCGACATGCTACGCTTTCCCATGGCAGATCGTTATTCTAAAAAGCTATCTACCCATGCTGCGATTATGTTATTTGTAGAGGCCGCGATTCAGGAACGAAGGAGTTCGCCATTCCGATCAGATGGCTGTGGATCAACTTGAAACTCGCAAAGATTGGCATATATTTTGGATCGTGGGTTATGTCAGCTACAAACGATTTGTGAGATGGCTGAACGAAGCTGTCTTGTTTGTGGCTCGGTTAAAAGCAAGTAACACGTACACGGTTGTAGGAAACTATCCTGTGCCGGAAGACACACACCAGACGCGCGGCACCCACTCACCCGTCCACCAACACCCCAAAAACTACATGTACCTAGTCCACTCTACGTTGCAGCTAATGCAACACAAAGAGCGGATTGTGTGCAACTTGCCCGACTTATGTTGCACTTTATGCAACAAAAGGCTGATTGCGTGCAACTTGTCCGACCTATGTTGCACTTTATGCAACAAAAAGGTTGATTGCGAGCACTTTGACTACTCTATATTGCACTTTGTGCAACGATTACGCTCAAAAGGACTACTCCAGCGGCAATTTAGCTAAAATGGTTGTACTTTGTGCAATGAGAGTAAGGCTTGCGCTTCGTATGCCACTTATATGT
>NZ_JBFTQB010000142.1:0-9466 GCF_056398785.1 Paenibacillus sp. 01T422
TATCGGAGCTTGTTTCGCAGGTTATGGACGGAAGTAAACGGGAACATAGGCGTTGCCAGAGCTAATGTCCTCTCCTATCAGTATGCGCGTTACGTTTCCATTTGCACTTCCAGAGCAAATACATTTGACCGTCCGCACAACCAGCAGGGCATGTGGAATTACATGTGGAAGCCAAGCTCGTGGGGAGCGCATTTTTTTAATGAAAATGTAGAGAAGATGTATGCRTTRATWGAGACAGGGAATCTTGCTGAAAATGGCGATCCGCTCTGGAAGTACATTAAAAACTTGGCAGTAAACGGGGCGAAAAACGCACAAGCTGATTTCGGCTTTGACGGGTGGTTTGTCCCCCACTCATCCGATGTTTGGGCAAAATCAGAGCTGAGTGCTGGGGACAATGAATGGGCGATTTGGCCTACGGGCGGCATGTGGCTCATGTTTAATGTRTAYGATCATTATCGGTTCACACAGGACAAGTCCTTTCTTCAGGACACGGCGTTCCCTCTAATGATGGGTTCTGCAGAATTTGCACTGGATTTACTTGTTGCAAATAAGGATGGCTATCTCGTTACATCGCCTTCTACTTCTCCCGAAGCAAAATATGTATTGTCGGATGGAACCAAGATTGCTGTCAGTCAAGGCTCGACGATCGATATGACGGTCATTCGAGAATTGTTTGAAAATGTACTGGAAGCAGGAACTATATTGGAGGCAGATTCTCCTGCAGAAGTTGATTTGCTGAATAGAATTCGAACGACCTTGCCGAAATTGCTTCCCTATCAAATTGGAAACAACGGTGAAATCAAGGAATGGAATAATAATTACGTTAATTCTCAATCCAACCACCGTCATGCCTCCCATTTAATTGGCGTTGGTTTTCTTGATCAGATTACGAAGAGAGCCACTCCTGATTTATTTCAAGCAGCTAAAGTTTCGCTAACCATGCGCGGTTCGGGTGGATATCACCCGGATGACTCGTACATGTGGGCACGACTTAACGATGGGAATAAAGCCGCTTCTTTAGCAACCCTTTATCCAGCAAATCCTTCGGTGAATGAATGGCAACTAAAAAATGCGTATTATCCAGAACTCTTTGTGCAAAGTCATACCGGAGAAATTGAACTTCTCCCTTCACTGCCTACAGCTTGGACCAATGGCGAAATAACGGGTGTGAAAGCGAGAGGCGGATATGAACTCAGCATCAAATGGGCAAACGGGCAGCTCGTATCCGCTCAAATCGATTCTCCGACGGGTACGGTCCCTGTCATCCGGTACGGCAATCAGCTTTTGAATCCGTTTACCGATTCGCGAATTACATTCGTGCGCGGAAATACACAATCTGCATTCAATCAAATTGAAGCAGAGAACTACGACAGCCAATCAGGGGTCCAACTTGAGAGCGCCTCAGATAAAGGTACGGGGTATGATCTAACATCGATTGATAATAACGACTACTCTGTTTATAACAGTGTTGATTTTGGAAGTGGCGCAGCATCATTCTCCGCCAGAGTTGCGAGCAACGGACCCGGAGGGACCATCGAGATTCGCTTAGGGAGTCCGACAGGTGCGCTGGCAGGCACTTGTACAGTTCCGTCTACTTCAGGTTGGCAAGTTTGGCAAACAGTTAGTTGCGGAGCAACGGGTGCCACGGGCGTGCAGAACGTATACCTTGTTTACAAAGGAACTGGCGGTTCTCTCTTTCATCTGAATTGGTTCCAATTTTGCCAGTCTGCCATGATAGGTGGTGTGTATAAACTCATTAATGTGGGTAGCGGGAACCTTGCCATGGAAGTGAAAGGAAATGCAACGGCGGATGGGACGCCAGTCATTGTGTCAACCTATAACGGTGCTGCAAGTGAGCAATGGAATATTAGCGACAATGGCGATGGAACGTTCAGGCTGATTGACATTCAAAGTGGCAAAGCGCTGGATGTATCCGGAGCCAACACGGTTGATAACTCCTATACCATTATATGGCCTTATAGCGGCTCATCGAACAAAAAGTGGAAATTTAACGCTAATGCGGATGGCACATATACCATTGTTGGTGTCCAAAGCAACAAACCGTTAGATACGCTTCTAAGCGGCACGGAATATAAGGTGGTTATTAAGACGGCGAACGGTGCGGCAAGTCAGAAGTGGAGTTTGGTCAAATTGCAGTAATGATCATGAGTTAAGGGGTGCCCTCAGAGCACCTCTTTGTTTTAAAATCATTCATTCAAATTTTCAGGAAAAGTGCTTATTTGTAAAGATTTTGTTGATCGTTTTATAGAAATCACTTTTTTTTGATGTTTACATGAAAAAGCAGATGGCATATGTTGGGGCAAGGAGGTGAAAGAAAACAATGAAAATTCATTTTCTTGGACGACTGCGTCTAAAGGCTTTCCGAATGAATTTTGCAGTTGCGAGACGTGCCTCACAGCTCGAAAGCTTGGTGGAAAAAACATTCGTACGAGAGCTTCCGTTATCGTTGACGATACGTTGAAGTTAGATTAATCGGCGGATTCACAAATGCAAGCCCTTCGTGATGGAATAGACATGGGGCGTACAGAACATTTGCTGGTGACCCATACGCATTACGATCATTTTTATCCGGGGGATTTGACAAGCCGAATTGAAGGCTTTGCTCATGGTATTGAACATCCGCTATGGATCCATGGCAACGATCTTGTTATGTACCATGCTCGGTAGGCTCTCGGGAAATTCGAGGGTGCCCGAATTCGATTTAATCGAATGAAACCCTTTCAGAGGACAGCTGTGGGATCGGCTTGGGTTACGCCACTTCATGCTGATCACAATTCCACTCTTTTGCATGAAGAATGGGAGAGCATGTTCGAACCTTATGGGATATGTGTAGCATATGATGGGCTTACTGTTCATTGCTAGGTTAAGGAGAATCCATGAATTTTACTGCATCCGAAAATCAACTTAGGAAGAATCAGCGTCCTGTCACGATTATTGCGGTGGTTACCGCGCTCTGTTTGCTCGGAGATTCCATGCTGTATATCGTACTTCCTATTTACTGGAGGGAAGTCGGCCTCAATGCTTTATGGGAGGTCGGAGTACTCCTTTCCATCAACCGCTTTATCAGGCTGCCAATGACCCCGCTGATTGGTTTGCTTTATAAAAGAATGTCATTGCGCACAGGTCTTGTCCTGGCCATACTTCTGGCAGTAGCGACAACTATCGGGTACAGCCTGTTCAAAGGTTTTATCATCTGGCTCGTTCTTCGCAGCTTATGGGGGATCGCCTGGTCCTTCCTGCGCATGGGCGGCTATTTAACCGTTATCCGCTACTCGGATGATACGAATCGTGGCCATCTGATGGGACGATATAACGGGATATTCCGTCTAGGAAGCTTGGTCGGCATGCTTATCGGCGGTGTCCTCGTTCCACTCGTCGGGATGTCGATTGTTTCCATTGCTTTCGGGGTGTTTATGCTGTTAGGGCTTCCTTATGTCGCCGTCTACATTTCCGGTGCTAAGGCGAACCAGTCCGACGTTTCTCTTCTTCGGAAGGAGCGTATCGACAATCGGGCGGTAATTTGGAAGAAGCCTGTGCTTAAAATCGTTGCAACCGGACTTTTCGTGTATCTCCTCCAGACTGTTCTAAGCGTCACATTAAGCTTGCAGATCGAAACCAACTATCCGCAGCCGATGACGTTGATCGGCATTGCCGTGACAAGCACGATGCTATCAGGCGTGCTGCAGGCAGCTCGCTGGGGATGGGAACCGTTTCTTGCCTCATGGATAGGCTTGCGCTCTGACGGTTCGAAAGGGCGTCTGCCTCTTTTCGGTTTCACGCTAATCTGCTCTGCGGTTGGCTATGCTCTGGTACCGTGGCAGCTTCCGATCTATCTTTGGTGTACGATTATATTACTTATTTTGGCGGCAAGCACAGCCGTTTCGACCTTAATGGACGTTTTGGCATCGGACGTCGCACGCTTTTCATCCGTCGTTACGGTGATGACCGCTTATTCGGTTGCGACGGATATGGGCTCTGCTTTAGGCCCGATGCTGGTATACTTGGCAGTCGGTCTGCCTAATGGCATAACRTACATTTATTTAGGCAGCGCGCTCATGTTTCTGCTGATCGCATTATGGTACAGGCCAAATGTCAAACCGAAAATGAATGTCTTACCAAGTGAACGCGATCTTGCGAAAACCGAATAATAATACCCTTACACCCAAGAGGAAAGGAATGAATGATGTGCGACAACGATTTAACATGGATAAGGACTGGCTGTTCCATCTTGGTGAAGTTGATGTTCCAGTCAACAAATCGCATAACAGCATCTACGGCAGGGCAAAAGCTGGGGGTGCTATTGGTCCCGCTGGCATGGAGTGGAACGATTCGACTTGGCAGACTGTGCAGCTTCCACATGATATCAACAGCCATTCGACCGGGAAAATGGTGTGCCCAATTTCGGCTTTAAGCCGCGTGGCATGGGCTGGTACCGGAAGAAATTTAGATTGGCCGCTGAGGATCAGGGAAAGCAGCTGATGTTGGAGTTCGACGGCATTGCAACCGGAGCTTCAATCTATTTGAACGGAAGCTTGTTGGAAAGAAACTTTAGCGCGTATACCAGTTTTACAGTGGATATCTCGGATCGAGCCTATTACGGTGATCGTCCCAACGTACTCGCCATCCGCGTTGATGCTGCAGAGGCCGAGGGATGGTGGTATGAGGGAGCCGGTATTTATCGTCATGTCTGGTTAACGACAAAATTGCCGCTGCACATTGCAGAGCGCGGGGTCTGGGTCAGACCCGAGAAAATCAACGATACACTTTGGCAGACGCATATTGAAACTGTCGTTGGCAATGAACTGGAGCACGATGTGAATTACACGTTAACAACATATATTCAAAATGCCAAGAATGAAGTAGTTCAAAAAGCAAGGACGGAGAGTAAATGTGCAGCAGGCAGCAAAAATACGATCGTTCAGAAGTTAAACGTAACCAATCCTGCTTTACGGGATATTGATGCGCCTCATCTTTATCAAGTACATTCCGTTTTGACGATAGAAGGTCAGCTTTATGATACTGAGATGACTTCTTTCGGCTACAGAACGATTCGCATCTGTCCAGATGAAGGTTTTTTCCTGAATGAACAACCTTTGAAATTAAAGGGAACATGTAATCATCAAGATCATGCTGGTGTTGGCGTAGCGCTTCCTGATGGGCTGCAGGAATACCGAATTCGGCGACTCAAGGATATGGGCAGTAACGCCTACCGTGCAGCGCATCACAATCCGACACCCGAGCTGCTGGACATTTGCGATCGGTGGGGCATGCTTGTGATGGATGAAAATCGCAACTTTGAGTCTTCCAGAGAAGGCCTGCGCCAACTTGAAAATATGGTCACCCGCGACCGCAATCATCCTTGTGTGGTGTTCTACAGTCTGTTTAACGAAGAACCGCATCAAGGAACACCAATTGGCCGTCGTATAGTTAAACGAATGTTGCGGACGGTCAAGCGTTTGGATTCGACTCGTCCGGTTCTTGGAGCTCTGAACGGTGGGGTGATGGAGGACGAAGGAACAGCAGATATTCTGGAGATCACAGGGTTCAATTATATGCATACGAGCTATGATAAATTTAAAGCGAAGCATCCGGCGCAGCCGATCATCGGTTCCGAGACCGTAAGCGCATTTTCGACGCGCGGCAACTATGCAAATGATTCGATCAAGCAAGTATTTGACAGCTACGATCAAGAGAAGGCGCCGTGGGGCGCAACGGTGCGCGAGGCTTGGCAAGCGGTAGCTACTCGAGATTATGTTATGGGGACTTTCGTTTGGACAGGCTTTGATTATCGCGGAGAGCCGACACCTTATGAATGGCCCAGCATCAACACGCACTTCGGCATTATGGATACCTGCGGCTTTCCCAAAGACGCGTACTATTTGTATCAAGCTTATTGGCTTGACGAACCGGTTCTCCACATGCTGCCACATTGGAATTGGCAGGGACGTGAAGGGCAACCGATAAAGGTGATGACGCACACCAACTGCGAAGAAGTGAGCTTATATGTGAATGGCCATTTTATCAGTAGAGAGTATGTTGACGTGTATAAGCAGTTGGAGTGGGAAATTCCTTATGAGCCGGGTATCGTTCGCATGGAAGGCTACAACAACGGTAGACTTGTAAAGGTGACGGAGGTTGCAACAACTGGCGAAACCGCTTCGCTCCGACTGGAATTGCAGAAACCGTATCTCTATGGTGACGGAAAGGATGCCATAGCCGTGAATTTGTACGCGATCGATGCGCAGCAGCTTTTTGTTCCAACAGATAGTCGGTTTGTGACGTTCACGCTTAGCGGTTCTGGCAAAATATTGGGCGTTGGCAACGGTGATCCCAATTGTCACGAGGCCGACGCCGCTCAGGCAAGAAGTTTATTTGCCGGCTGCTGCCAGCTGATTGTGCAAAGCGTCCCCGGCTCTGACCCCATTGTGTTAGTAGCGGAAGCTGCTGGCTTGGCACCGATGACATGGGTTATCCCGGTGAAGGAAACGGCCGAGCCTCCTTACATCCCTTCCGTCAAGGAAACTTATGTGAATGACTGGCATGTAACGCAGGAACCTTTCAATGAAAGGCCTGATCCCCTCATGATTATGGATCCGACAGATATGAACACATGGGAAAAGGTAGACGTCAGTTATGGCACATTGAATATGCTGAGAGGTATAAGAGGCTACGTAGTGTTTCGAAGTCAATTGTTCTTGTCGGATCAAGATATGTCCAGCAGCGCCAGTCTTCGGTTTAATGAAATCCAAGGCGATGTTGAAATCTATGCGGATACGGAATTGTTATTGGCGGCATCGCTCGTTGAGCCGACTTCATTAGAAATTCTGTTACGAGAAGTTGACTTGAATGGAAAGAAGGTGATTTCGCTATCCGTGCTTGTTCATATAACGGAGCAGATGAGCAAACCAGGTATCAGCAGTTCGGTCTGTTTATTGACTTAAAAGTCCAAGCATAATCCCTGCATACTCCGATAGTGATCCCCTTCATTTCTCCGAAAACCGGCTGCAGTAACTTGGCTCCACGCCAAGACCGGCTGCAATTATGATCACTGTAAAAACGGTGAAGGCTGCCAATGATAACGAATTGGCGGCCTTTTCTATGTTAGCCTTTAATAGCAGCTCAAAATTTCTCGAAAAATGCTTATGTAAGTAGAATTTGCTGATGGTTTTATAGAAATCTCTCGCTTTTGATGTTTACATGGAATAACAGATGGAATATGTTGGGCGTGGGAGGTGAATGTAAGGGCTTACAAAATATGTGGTTCCTTCATATGCATCAGGTTACTTCGTACAAAATCGAAAAGGAGAAGTTATGAAGAGACGATTTCAAAGTGTTGGTTCGCAGCAAACGCAATTCTAATAAAAGGGAGATGTGTTGATGAAGCCATTTATGAAGGTATTGGCAGTATCGGCATCACTTGTTTTATCCTGCGAGTTACTCGCACCATTCGGAACTCATGCAGCAACCACTTATCAGCCTACATGGGAATCTGTTGACCAGCATAAGGCCGCCCCGGAATGGTTTCAAGATGCTAAGTTTGGCATTTACTATCATTGGGGCGTGTTCAGCGTCCCCGCCTATGGAAGTGAATGGTATCCTCGAAATATGTACGTACAAAACGGTAAAGAGTACAACCATCATGTTAGTGTGTATGGATCTCCTGCTTCGTGGCCGTATCACAACTTTATCAATGGCGCACAGGATAAGAATGGGAATTGGATGGAGTTCGCTCCCAAGTTAAAATCAGCTGGAGGGCAATTTGATCCTAACGAATGGGCGCAATTGTTCGTTGACGCGGGAGCAAAGTTTGCTGGTCCTGTTGCTGAACATCACGATGGTTATTCGATGTGGGATAGTTCTGTCAATGAATGGAATTCAGTGGACAAGGGACCCCATTTGGATCTCCTTGGAACCTTTGCAACCGCTATCCGCAACAAGAATTTGAAACTGTTGACAGCGCTGCATCATGCTTATAACAGTAACGGTTACTTTCAATACGCTCCCGCACAATCCGACCCCAGTTTGATGAAATTATACGGTCAACTGCCGAAAACGCAGGAGGATCAACTTTGGTACGATAAACTGAAAGAAGTTATCGATACTTATCAGCCTGATATTCTTTGGCAGGATTTTGCCTTGACGAAGATTGATGAAGCGCAGCGTCTCAAGTTCTTATCGTACTACTATAACAAAGCAATCGATTGGGGCAAAGAGGTTGTCGCAACCTATAAAACGAGCGGTGGATTCAACTTGAATGGTGAAGTTGTCGATTATGAAAGAGGAGGGCCAGCAGAGTTAACTTCTAATTATTGGTTAACGGACGACAGCGTCGGCGGTTGGAGTTATACGCCTGGCATGAACTACTATTCAGCTCCTGCTTTGCTTCATTCTCTCATCGATCGTGTAAGCAAAAATGGCAACTTGCTGCTTAATATTGCGCCTATGGCAGATGGAACCATTCCACAGGAACAAAAAAATATTTTGCTTGGAATGGGGGATTGGTTAAAACGCTATGGCGAAAGCATCTACTCGACGCGTGCTTGGACGAAATATGGCGAAGGTCCAACACAGCTTGGCGGCGCGATTCATTCAAGTCCTATTGTTGGTACGGAAACGGACATTCGTTTCACCCGCAACAAAAGCAACAACACGTTATATGCCATCGTTCTGGGGTGGCCGGGGAATGGAGCCAATTTGAACATAAGCACACTTAATTCTAATCAAATTAATTTGAATACGCTTTCAGATGTGTAATTGCTAGGAGAGACTGCCGGTACCTATTTTAATTTGCCGAACAGAGTCCAGAATCAGGAAGGTTTGAAAATTACGATGCCGGCTAGCAAACCATTCACTGCAAGCGCCTATGTGGTAAAACTAACGTTCACAGGGAGTATTCCGGATTTGCATCAAGTGTCGGGCCCAACTTTTTACAAACATGTGCAATATGAAGGAAATCGAATTCCTCTCTCTTTGGGCAACTACACAAAATCAACTTTGCAAGCCGCAGGAATTGCAGATAATAGTATTTCCTCCATCCAAGTGCCGTCAGGTTACAAGGTAACAGCCTACGCAGATGATAATTACAGCGGGACTTCTTGGACTTTTGCGAGCAACAATAACAATCTCAAAGACACTGGCAATAATGATTTGATTACTTCGCTCAAGATATCCTTGGATTCAAATGCATACTTCAAACTTGCGAATCGTACGACAGATTTGGTGCTCGATGGAGGAGGGAGTGTGGCTTCAGGTTCGAATGTGAAGGAAAGTGTGTGGAACAGCAGTAATGATTCTCAATGGAAGTTCGTCGATCTCGGTACGGGATATTATCAGATTCTTAACCGGACAAATGGTCTGGCACTGGACGGTGCTGGAAGCGGGACGGCACCAGGCACGAATACGAAAGAAACTACGTGGACAGGCAGCGAGAATCAACAGTGGCAAT
>NZ_JBFTQB010000143.1:0-9464 GCF_056398785.1 Paenibacillus sp. 01T422
CATCCATATCCTACAAAGTGCAGTAGATTAGACCGTTTTACCGTCATGTAAGGTTCAAAAAGGTAGAGCGGTCTACCTTTTTGGGGATAGGTTAAGCGCTATCCCTTTGGTCACGTGCAGATCCTATAGTCAGTTGATATCTCGTTGATCTCCGCGATGCCACAGGTTTGTGCGTCGTATTAAGGGTAATGCTATGGAATGAGCACCTGTCCCTAAAAGGGGGCTAGGTGCTATTTATCTAGAAGGAGGATGTAGGATGAAAACTTTATTGATTGCAGAAGGAACCGTGACACCGAGCTGTTCCAAAAGCCATATTACTTATACACTTCATCTGCCAAAAGATTGCCATGAGCTTCATGTGAAATTCGCTTATGATCCGAAAAAGCTGGAGGATGAGGAACAAGCTGAGGCGCTGATACGCGAAGGGCTTAACCAATACATATTGGAAGAACACCGGGCCTCATACAACTGGCGTGAATTTCTGCCACTGCAAAACTTGCTGACACTTTCCTTCGATGATGAACATGGTTTTCGTGGCGCAGGTCACCGCCATGATCCTGTACAGCACCTAACAGTTACTACCACAGAGGCATCTCCCGGGTTTACACCGGGTGTCTTCCCAAGGGGGCAATTGAAGATCATGCTTAATGTTCACTGTGTCGTAACCGAAGAATGCCGCTATCGTTTGCAAGTATGGGATGGAGGTGCAGACGCATGATGCAATGGCTGCCATTTGAGCTTCACTGTCACACTTTCCACAGTGACGGCAAGCAATCGCTGTTAGAGCTAGCGGAAGCAGCTAAAGCTTTAGGGCTGCGAGGAGTTGCGCTAACCGACCATAATACGATGACAGGTCTTACGAATCGCGAAGAAGTTGTGGCCGCAACGGGAGTCGAGGTGATCCCAGGTTTGGAATGGACCACTTTCTTCGGTCACATGCTCACTCTCGGATTGTCCGAATACGTCGACTGGCGAAATTTAAGCCCGTTTCACATCCATAGAGGCATAGATGGTGTCCATCGCCAAGGCGGACTTGTCGGACTTGCGCATCCCTTTCGTGTCGGCAGTCCCATGTGTACGGGTTGCTTCTGGGAGTTCGAGGTCTCGGATTGGAACGAGATCGATTATATCGAGGTCTGGTCGGGATTATTTCCGTCCATTCGCAGAAATAATGCACGCGCATTCGGACTGTGGACGGATCTGCTTAATCAGGGCTATCGGATAGCAGCAACCAGCGGCAGAGATTGGCATGTGTCCGACCCGGTTTCGGAGCCGATCTCGGCGACTTATTTAGGTCTTCGCGAGTCCCTCGTGGCCAGCTCAGGTCTTGTCGTAGCTGCGCTTGATGCGTTGAAACGCGGAGCGGTCGCAGTTTCAATGGGGCCGCTGCCACAGCTCCGCGTTGGCAAAGGCGGCGTAGAGTCGGCAGATATCGGCGATAGCGTCGCAATAAAGCCGGGTGTGCCGATGGAAGTCACGGTTGGCGTCGATTTTACGGCAAGAGAGGGCCACTGGGAGCTTCCAGATAATCCGTTAGAGATGAAACTGGTTAGCAACAAGGGGGAGCTTGCCTTGCTAAAATTGACACGGGATCAGTCCCAATTGACCACGGAGCTAGATTTGACCGGCGTACAGTGGATACGAGCCGAGATGTCTGGTGTTTTTTGCAGCGCCAGTACGTTAATCGGATTCACGAATGCCATCTATTTGACAGAGGAATCTGGCTCAGATGAAGAGAATTCAGGAGGAAAGCATAGATGAACACATTCCCGCGAATGACAGCCCACACTGGCTGCATGGGCACACCGGATAATACGCTTAAATCAATTGAAACCGGATTGAGTTACGGAGCCGATATTTTAGAAGAGGATGTTCTTGTTACAGCTGATGGAATTCTTGTGCTTTCACATGATGATCATGTTCATTTGGCAGACGGCACGGAGTGTTGGATCTCTCAGATGAGCTATGAACAATTGTGTGTACTAGACATCAAAGCCCATAACGGCGCTCCTGACGAAACCATACGTATTCTTCCGTTGGACACTTTACTTCCCTACCTGCAAGAGTTCGGTGTCCAGATGAATCTGGACCTGAAATCAGATGCATGTGTAGAGCCCGTAGCTGCATGGATAGAAAAAAATCAACTTCTAGAGCAAGCTTTCTTGTCAGGCTGCGAAACAGACCGTGCCGGCTTTGTTCAACGGGTAAATCCGAATTTACGCAAGCTGCTGAATGTTGATCCCGCCGTATTTATGACGGATGCTGCTTACATAGAGGTTGCTCATCAAATTTGTAAAGATGCCGCGGCATCGGCCTGTTTTGGGCTTAATTTAAACTACCGTGTGGTTAAACCTGAGCTCCTGCCAATCGCAGCTGGATATGGGTTAGATGTTTGTATTTGGACTGTCAATGAGGTAGAAGAGATGATGCATTTCATTCAGATGGGGGTTCAGTCGATCACGACCCGTAACATAGCAGATTTGGTCCAAATAAAAGCAGAACAGCGGATATAGATAAAGAAAATCTCCCCAACCACAAAAGAAAACCTCCCAATCCACAGATGTGGAATAGGAGGTTTTTTACTTGTTCCGCTTGACTTGCGTCATGTTAAGGAGATGGGTTCTTCCAGAGTTGACTTCAGGGGTTGTCCCTCTTTGTAGTAAAGATGAGGGGACAATAGAATAAAAAAGATATGAACATCGCCAAAGCCATGCGCGGCTAGCAGGTTATTCATCTCTTGCGCAATAGCGTCGTGCATTTCCTGATCTCTTGGAAACATGAGAATTTCCAGCGATTGCGGAGAGTTGCTAAGCTGTTCGATAAGCAGAAGCTCGATTTTGATCTTTTGCTGCAAAACGCCAGTTATCTTGGAAAACTCCTGAATGACGCTAGTCGAGATCGAAGAAACGAAGTCCTTTTGAAATCCTTTGAAACGGAGAAACGGCATGCTGATTCCTTCTTTGCATAGTTGTTAGCGAATTTAATCATTCTATTGAAAACTAAACATAAAAACAAAACCTATTTTAGATGAAATCATTCTCAGATCTCGATAGGTCGTGTGAACGATCTTGTACACTAATTCGTATTATAGATGTTCAGATAAGTTAAGGAAAGTAAATGCTGGATAGAAAATAAATTGAAGCCCGGAGGTAATCCTATGCCAAGAACCGTTGAATATAGGAATGATCACCTAATCCTACATCTATCAGGATTGACAAGCGCTGCCGCGTTGAAACGTCAAGTCGATATCCCTTTCAAAAGCATCAAAAAAGTATCGATTGAAGATTTTACACTATCCATGTTTCAGTTCAGGGTGGGTACTTCAGTTGCGGACATTCGAGAAGGACGTTTTCTGATTGGGAATAGATGGTGCTTCATTTCTTATGAAAATCATAAGGATGTGGTAGTTCTTGAATTGGAAGGACATGAATTTGGCAAAGTTGTGTTTCAGATTGATCATCCCGAGGAAATCAAACAGCGTATATTGGAGCAAACTGTGAAATTATAAAAGGTGTGATCAGCTGAAAAAAGGAGAGAGTCCAAAGGAATTAATATTCCTTGAACTCTCTTTTTTTAGTAAGTAAGCCTTAATATAAGGTATTAATAATGTCTAGCAGTTATGTAGCGAGTACTCCAGTAACCAGTGTTTAAAGATGTAATTACAACGCCGGAGCTCTTCGTATTACTTATGAAATTACCATTTCCAACATAAATCCCTACATGATCGATTTGACCAGGTTTGCTAACGCTGAACATGACGAGGTCGCCGATGGCTAATTGGCTTTTGCTGGGAACGCGGGAACCGAAACTCGTTTGAGCTTTGGAGCCCCATGGAATATTAACGCCATTTTTCTGGAATACAAATTGTGTGAATGCGGAGCAATCAAAGACGAGATGCGCAGGATCTTTTGTACCAAAACGATAAGTTACTTTGCCGATATAAGATTTAGCTGTATTCACAAATTTATGACCATTCGTGGCATAAATCTCTTGTGCCGATGCAGAAGTAGGCATTGACACCCCAACCGTCGAAAATAGTACGGAAAGCGCTACCGTGGTAGATATAACTAATTTTTTCATATGTGATGACACATCCTTATTCCAAATTTGGTAGTATAAAGTCTTTATGGGATAACTGTACCATAGAAAATCATGGTGGGCTTTAGTGGATTAATGGGTACGAAGGGTTTATTAACCATGGTAATTGTTGTGATCCTAGCTCAATTTGAGATAAAATGTTGGATACGGATAACGTAGAAAGAAGGATGAAAAAACCTATGATTCAATTTCAGAATGAAGCCGTGACCGTATTCCAAAGTGCTTTGTTTCAAACCACTTCGAGCGTTATTCAAACGAAAGAAATGATCATCATTGTAGATCCGAATTGGTTGCCGAATGAAATAGAAACCATCCAAAATTATGTACATTCGATCCAGGGGGAGCGGGAGATTTATCTGCTTTTTACGCATGGAGATTTCGATCATATCATTGGCTATCAGGCGTTCCCGGGCGCGAAAACAATTGGAAGTTTTGGCCTCCAAAATCATCCTAAGAAAGACGATAAGCTGAGGCTTATCAGGAATTTTGACAACGAGAATTATGTGATCAGGAACTATCCGATTCTATTTCCAGAGCTAGATATCGTGATTCAAGAGGATGGTCAGCAGGTTCAGTTAGGGGAAACGACATTGACATTCTATCTTGCGCCAGGACACACGGCAGATGGATTAATGACGGTAGTTGAACCCTTGGGGATTCTGATAGCGGGGGACTATTTATCGGATTTTGAATTGCCTTTTATTTACGATAGCGCGAAGGCGTATAGCCAGACGCTTGATAAAAGCAACGTGATACTCAAGAAACATGATATCCAGCTCTTAATCCCTGGGCATGGCTTAGCCACATCCGATCATAGCGAAATGAAGAGGCGTGTGGATCTCGCCGCTGATTACCTACTCAGGCTTCGTCAGTCCGTCATCGCGAACGATGAACCGGCACTAGAGGCTCTGAATCAAGAGCATGCTTTTCAATCTACCTTTACGGGAGAATGCCATAAGGAAAACGTGAGTATTATGAGACGTGAATATTGGGAGGGCTAAGCATGCATGAACATGTGGGTACGTGCACAAGTTGCGGCAAACCAATTTATTGCAAGGAAGGTTTTCTGGACGGTGTTGTTTTGGAAGACAAAAGCCTCGTTTGTTTTGAATGTCTGGAACCCTCGGAGTCCCCGGAGCCTAAGAATCGTTTTAATAGCGGCACGCTTATTTGTCAACTTTCCAGTTGTTGGTAACGTCCATATAATAGGATATAGAGAAATAGTACGAATGGGAGTGTTAGACAATGCCGTGGCCAATGGTGCATTTCAGTATCGCGGAGCAATTATGGAATCAGAATCCTTCGCCAGAGTTTTTGCTTGGCAGCATTGCGCCGGATGCGATTCATATGAGAGAAGGAAGTACTAGGCAGGACAAAGGCCGAACCCATCTATGTGACGACGATGGGACCATGCCAAGTCTAACAGATTTCGCTAATTTCTATAGTCAGTATAGAAGAAGCGATGATCACTCCTTTAATCAGTTCTTGTTGGGCTATGTTTCGCATATTTATACCGATCTCAGATGGACGGAGACGGTATGGAAAGATTATGTGGAGAAAGCGAATATAGAGTGTCTCGGGCAGAATGAAACATTAAAAGGCAGATATAATAGAGAAGTCTGTCAGATTGAATATCATTTGTGTAAAAGTGAAAATTGGACGGATCGCGTGCTCACTTCTTTACTGCAGGCCAATGCTTATTCCGTTCCGTCTCTCCTTCAAGACATCGAAGTCAAACAGTATAGCGAGCATGTTGTAAGGAATTTGAGGGATACGTCCAATGAACCACGTATTGCATTATGCTACATAACGGACCAAATTGTAGCTGAGTTTATCGAACGGACCGTTGACGAACTTAAGGGGTTAGTTCGTGTTTGGGAACCAATTCGTCACCTTGACGTAATTAAATAACTTTACTAAACTTAATTACGAATAGTAAGCATTTAAAGGGGGCTTTTCCATGACTACGACTCTACCTGAGGATATGAAACTTGGCATCATCAAATTGTTTGTCTCCGATTTAGAGCGTTCCATTCGCTTTTATCAAGAGATTGTTGGTTTTCACTTAGGGAAGTCAACGTCCACATCAGCTGAATTGACGATTGATGGTATTGAACCCTTTGTTTTATTGGAACAAATGCCTGATGCACAGATCACACCACGCAGATCGGCTGCTGGGCTTTATCACTTTGCCATTTTGCTGCCGACACGCAAAGATCTTGGCATGAGTTTAAAGAATTTGATTCAATCCGGCATCCATATCGGCCAAGCGGATCATCTAGTTAGCGAAGCTTTGTATATCACCGATCCCGATCATAATGGAATTGAGATTTATTGTGATCGGCCTAGAAGCACATGGCGCCGCGATGCCGAAGGAAATTATATCATGGCGGCAGATCCGATTGACTGGGAAGGTTTGCTGCATGAAGCGGAAGGCACGGTATGGGGCGGTTTGCCCGTCGGCACGGTGATGGGACATATTCATTTTCATGTTAAAAATTTGCAGAAATCTAAGGAATTCTACTGTGATATCCTTGGTTTCGATGTGGCAGCAGATGCACGCTTGGCGATGAAAGCATTATTCATATCAGCTGGCGGATATCATCATCACATCGGATTGAATGTCTGGGCTGGTGAAGAGGCGCCATTACGGTCTGCGAACGGAACAGGGCTGGATTATTACACACTAGTGTTTCCTAGTCAGCAGTCGCGTAATGAGGCCGCTCAGCGCTTGAAGCTGGCGAATGTAACTGTGACCGAGATCGGTGATGTCTTCATGGTTAAAGATCCTTCCGGCATTCAACTGAAATTGGGTTACGTACAATAGAGCGCGATAAGAAGCAGATGCTGAGGGAACCCAGCCTGCTTCTTTTTTGTTATATTCAGGGAACTACGTGCCTCTATTTCTCTTGAAAAGGCATTTTTCAATAGTCAGATGAACTAGGGGGCGCTATTTTGCTGATTCTTCAGAAAAACGCACCATGGTGGTCAAAATAAAAGCCTGTAGTTCCGCCTAGAAGGAAAACTCCTCGGTTTTCACCAAAATAGCGTACTCCAGTTCCCATAAACAAACCTGTAAGTTGCCTCCCACTTCAAGTATTGCAATGGTACAGAAATTAGTTCCAGATTGTCCCTTTCGCTTCGGACGAACCACGCATATTTTAGCATAAAGGAAGGCATGTACAGAGGAGGAGTCTTTCATGCGTCTAGTTGCTAGTAAATGGTCGAAGTTCGCTGTTCTGCTGCAGCATTCCGGCGTCGCCAAGCATATTCCTGCTATGCGCCGATACAGCGCAGAGAACCTTGCAGCAATGCTTCGTCAGTTTCAATTTGTTGTGGCCAAACCGATTGTTGGAACGGGTGGATCCCGTGTAATGAAAATCCAAAAAGCAGGCAGCGGCTTCATGCTCCACAACGCGGGTATGAAAAAAATGTATAACTGGCATGAGCTTCTGCAAGCTATTAACCGGATACGACAGAATCGTCCGTTGATGATTCAACAGGGCATACATTTAGCTACTATCGATGGCAGGCCTGTGGATTATCGGGTCAAGCTAGCAAAAGTTGGACGCACCTGGGAAATTCGGGCGGTTGTTGGTCGATTAGCGCGTCCAGGACTGTTCGTCACGAACTTGTGCCAAGGCGGTACGCAGCTGAAAGGCAGACATGCCGTGCGTCGTACTTTCCCTGCATCGTTAGTCAAATCCAAAATCGACACCATGGTCGGCGTTTCCCGGACATGCACCATGCTGCTAGAGGCCAAATATCCTGGGATTGGCATGTTAGGGTACGATTTTGGTATCGATAAGAGGGGAACTGTCTGGATTTTTGAAGTGAATACAAAACCTCACTAATATTGGCATGATGCCTGCAGCCCACACTTCTTATTCCTGAGCGCATACCTATATGGTAGGTGTATGACTACTTACAAGGTCACAGGAGGCTCACATTCATGTATAAAATAATATGCCACTGGAGCCGTTTGGATTGGCACTTCCCCCACGCTGTGATGCAGGAAGAATTCGAAACGAACCAAAGTTGGAAAAAAGCGTTGCCCGCTGGCGTGAAAGTCGATCATCAGGGGCAATATTATGTTTCTGTTCCACGTATGTCTCAAGGGATACCTGCTACGATGAATCGCATCGTGGTTAAGGAAGGGAAGCCGCTGCTTGACGCCTTTCCGAGTTGGGACTGGAATAAAGTTGGTGACGTGAATGCCCTGCAGTCTGTCCTCGGCTATGAAATTGATGAATATAATCGCATGTGGCTGCTCGACCAAGGGAAAATAGCCTACGAATCTTCACCGGAAGGATCTCAGAAGCTTGTAATTTGGGATTTGAACAGGAATTCGTTGATCGACTCCATCGTCATTCCGGATGAGATCGCGCCTTATCGGACTTCCTTCCTCAATGACCTCGTTGTTGATAATAAAAATGGTTTCGTGTATATAACAGACTCTGGATGCGGTTATCCCGATCATCCGCTTCGCGGCGGCATTATTGTGTATAATATGAAAACCAAATCATTCCGACGTGTGCTCGACCGGCAGTTCAGTACGCAGGATTTCCCTGACTTTCATTTTCAGATCGACTATAAGCCTGTGTTTAAGAATGAGCCCCTGCGGATCGGTGCCGACGGCATCGCTTTGTCAGCGGATCGTTCTACGCTATATTATTGCCAGGTAACTGGCCGCAATTTGTACGCTATTCATACGGGATTATTGCGAAACGAGCAGATACCGCTAGAACAAATAAATAGCTCTGTGCAGGTCCTAGGGAGCAAAGGGACAACGACAGACGGGATGCATGCGGATAATCGGGGCAATTTGTTTTACACGATGTTAGAGGGAAAAGGGATTGGATTTTTCGATGCAAGGGACCGCAGCTTCAACAAATTCGTTTCGGACGACCGGATGCTGTGGGTAGATGGAGTTTCTTTTGATCAGAAGGGTTCCATCATTTTTAACAACAACCGGCTTCACGAAATGTTCGGGGGCTATGAAATCGATTGGAACAATCCGTACAATTTGATTATCTGGAAAGCTTACGTTGGCAAAGATGTGAAATCCTATTTATATGGGTAGATTTATAAATAGCTTGCAAATAGAACTGTCAATTAGGTAGCTGAGCTGCCTAAAGGACAGTTTTATTTGTTTTAAGTCGGTTTGTTCAAAGCATTATTTTCCATTTTCAGCAAACGTTAAGTTAGCTTTCAACTTTCTTTCAGCCCTTGCTCAGTATGGTTTCAGGCTAGCCCCTTAGACTCCTACTTGTGAGATGTATATGACGAAGACAATCGTGGTCTTGGTACATGGGAGAGGGGAAATCAACAATGAACTTGAATCGGAAGAAAAAATGGATCATTGT
>NZ_JBFTQB010000144.1:0-9411 GCF_056398785.1 Paenibacillus sp. 01T422
GGAATAGTGTCGGATATAATCGAATGTTCTTAACAATTACAGGTTAGACAGCAGATTTGGAGTGGAGGCACGCATGATTAAGCTTGCAGGTATTGATATTGGTAACGACAGCATTAAGTTGGTTCTCGATGGTTCCAAGGAACCTTTGGTCATCCCGAACATCATTGCGCCGGGTTACGAAAGGCATATTTTACAGGAAGAGGATTCCCCTTGGAAAGCGCTCGATGTCATGATTTACAGTCCCTCTCTTTCCCAAAGAAATCAGCGTTACTTCGTCGGTCAGCTTGCGCTGGAGCACGAAGACAACCTGGAGCTTGAGGAYACCGATAATAAAGCCGTTTCGGATCAATCCCTCATTGTCGCGCTTACAGCGCTGGCCTATCAAGGTCTTGCCACTCAAGCCTTCAACAGCGGTTACGGCTCCGTGGATGAAGTTGAGTATACGCTGGGAACGGGATTGCCCGTTCGCTCATTCGCGAAGTACAATCAACAGTTCGAACAAAGATTGCTTGGCGATCATGAAGTGACGTTTCTGTCCACGCCACAATTTCATAACCGCAAAATCAAAGTATCCATTCGCAAGGTCGCTATTTCGATTGAGGGCGCTGCGGCTATCTTCCATTTGGCCACCCACGATAGCTTGCAGGTGAAGGACGAAGAAATTTACAACGGTTGTATCGGCGTTTGTGAAATTGGCGCACTGACGACTGATTTCCCTGTAATAAAACGGATGGCGATTGACAATCATTTCAGCCATGGCGAGCAAATTGGCATTGCTACGTATCTTGATGCGGTCATTCGCGATGTGGAAGATGCTTATAGCTATGTGTTTCCAAGCCGTGCCAAGCTCGTGCAGCGTATCAAGCAACGGGATTTCACGATCCAGTTACTTGGCGAAGGTCAAGTTGACATCCGGCCGATCGTCGATCAGCACTTCCGGCGCGCAGCTCTGCGTATGATCGAAATGATCAAGAAACGCTGGCGTAAATATCCTGATATCCAATGCTTTTATGTCATTGGAGGCGGCGCTTCTGCCCTAAGACCCTACATACAAGAGGCGGCAGGTTCACTGAAATTACGTTTCGCGAATGAAAGCGAATTTCTCAATATGTACGGCTACCTGAAGGTGGCCAAAAGTCGGTTAAACCAGGCAGTTCCTGTCTAAATCGAGCAAGCACCTGTGAATCGGGTGCTTTTTTTTATGCCCAATTTTATTATTTGCCGGCTTCCAATTGTTTCAGTTGGCTCACCTCCATATAAGTCGTGAGTGAGGTTAACAGCATGCAGATGGCGAAAATGATGGCGCAGACGGTCCCTATACTCGAATGGTATTTACTGAACATTAGTCCTACAATCAAGCAAAGGGTCGCAAGGAGGATTAACGCATTGCCTCCCCAAAGCCAGTGTTTGTACGATAGTCGCTGGCTGAGCTTTCCAATCTTCTGTGACGCCTTCACCCCGGAAGACTGCTCATCAAGCGAATTATCTGTCGCGACGGTTGGATTACCTTGCTTGCGTTTCTTCCGAGCGACGGCTAACAGGAGAATGGCCATCACCAGAGGCTGGTAGGCAAGAGCGAAAACTGGTGCGCTATAGTTAGAGAATGTTAATAGATCCGTTGTACTTTTGAATGACAACAGCGTTGTCATCACCATGAACAGTGCGACCGGCTTGTTAATCGTTGGGTAGTTGCGCTTATCCAGGATGGCGGAGATACCTAGAAGAAGCGCCATATAGATCGCAATCATTTTACAAGCAACTGTGGGATACCAGATCATCAAGATGATGAGATCAACACGATCGAGAAAGTCAGTGACATGAATCGTTTGGACCAAATTGTACACGGGATACAAGAAATTCCCCGGCAYCTTGGGTCCAAGAACGACCAAAATTAAGAAAATCGCCATCGTGAGCAGGAAAATGCCGAGCAGTGATCCATGCCGGATGGAAGACCTGACTTGATTGGGGTTGTTCATCATATGAAGAAAGGCGCCGAGAATGAAGATGTCTCCTGCACTGCCGATTGTGAGTAAAGAGCTTGCAGCGACACGATCCAGGGGCATCGTCATTGCGGGTGTAACAAGCCGGAAATAAAACTCATTAGACAGCAAGAGCGGCATGCTCAGCACTGTAATGACAAAGAGCGGGTAGAATAAATCATTCACCCGGGCGATGACCTCGACGCTGCTTTTGCCAAAATAAATCAGCAGTAGGCAAGGCAGCAAAGTTAATATTTCAAGTGGTGTATTGTGCAGCAAGAGCGTTGTACTAAACCTTGAGACGGACGAGATATCGCGCATCACAATTTGCCAGAAATGAAACAGCATAATCAGATTAATGACGGTACCGCCAAACCGGCCCAGCACTTCCTGTGCAATCTCGAAAATATTCTTTTGCGGATAATGTTTTGTGATGTAGCCAAAAAAGCTAGCCACCCCAAAAACATAGAAAACAGATGGCAAATAACTGTACCAAGCATCCATCTGCGAGACGCGTATCAGCACATTCTGCAAGGTGAGAATCCCTCCGCTTGTGATGACAGAAGAAGCCAACCAGGAGAGCTGCCGCTGATTGATCACTTGTTTTCTATCCATGGTGAATTCCGCCCTTTTCCCTATAATCCTTAGTCCTTAGATACCCAGCAGTCGTTCAAACCAAGGGGAAACTGTATGAATAAAGAAACGCGAAGGCATGGGGATTTTCCAATGCAAGTATTTGCTGAAGAAGAGACCTAAGGTTAGAAAAGTGAAGAACCCATAGGTGATCTTGATCGAGCCTTTCTCTTGCCTCAGCATCCTGCGATCGATGAGCAGCGAACCTGCCATTGTAACCAGAAAACATAACGTGAATATGCTGTTCATACGTTACAACCCCTCGTTGATAACATTTTTGTTGATCAAGCCAGTTTCTTGAATAGAGGCACTGACATGAATACGGAATTCAGCTTTCTTGAAGTAAGCCTCCCATTTCGCTTCAATGCGCTTGTTCCATTCATTCGGTTGGCTTCGCCAAACGATCAATCCAAGTTGTGCAGAGTCCGTTCCTTCTTTTTGCATTTGCTTAATCGCCGCTTGGATGGATTTGTTAATTTGCTCCGCCAACTTCTTTTCAACCTTCCGCATCACCGCGGCTTTGTCCAGATCTAGCATGGATAGATCCTCTCGAACCGAGCCGCTTGCATCGACGAGGACGTCGAAGATGACCTTGTCATCTTGAAGCTGTGGTCTGATTTGTGTTTGCCCTTTCGTCACAGAAATGGAAATTTCATTGCCTCCCTCTGTTGGGAAGGTAATCATATGTTCTTTGACTTGATTCCTGAGCCACATGAGTCCTTCTGCCTCGTGATTCTTATAGATGCCAATGAGGCGGTCACCTTTAAACTGTCCGTATCCGATCATTTGGATTTCATGGGAAGGTTCCTTGGAACCTTGCGATTCTTTGGGTTCCAAATAAGTCAGGATCGGATCACTATTGAAGCTTAAAGTTATGCCTATATCCTTGGTGGAGGTAGCTAAGGACTGCCGAGACTTCGACAGCTCCCGAATGACTTCAGCTGGGAACCGTTCGAATCTCGGCTCTGTGTTCAGTAGGTCATAGCCTTTGCCTTTGGTTATGACCAGGAAGGACGTCATCCGGCTCTCTGGTGAGCGGGGGACTGTATCGAAGATCACGCCAATACCGTTCTTAGCCAGCTTCTCCCCAATAACGATGGTCCTCCGATGGGAGAGAAACAAGCGGCGGGACATGCGCATCTGCAGCCGACTGGTCGCTTCGCGCATTGTCGTCCCGACATCCGAGTCGATGTAATAGCTCTTGCCGCCGGCGGTGCCTCCGCCTCCGCCGCTTGCTCCGCCCATGGAACCGGGGAGGGGCAGCATATAGGAAACACGAAATTTGCCGTCATCCTCCAGATCGATAGAGGAGGTTAGAACAAACGCGATATCGTTGGTTTCAGTTCGATCCCAGCAGCCTGTCAGGCAGACAAGAATGAGGGGGAGCGGTAAGAGTTGGCATAGCCGTCTAGGATGAACCATTCTGATTGCCCTCCTCACTGGAGTGATGCTTATGCTGGATAGAGCTTCCGTCTAGGCCTCCGTCCTGCTTGATCTGTTGGCTGAGCTTGTCGTCCATGCGCTGCGCATCTTGAACAGGCAGGAACTCCGGCCGTTTCTCCATCTGCCACCAAGGGGCACGAACGAATACGTCTTTGATATCGCCGGAGGATAAAGGTCCAATTGGTGATAAGTAGGGCACGCCAAAGGAGCGTAAATTCGCCATATGTCCAATTAGAATCATGAGCGAGAAGAAGATGCCATAGAAGCCGAACAGCGCTCCCGCCAGAAGGATCGGGAAACGCAGCATGCGAATGGCGATGGCACCGTTGAAACGTGGGATTGTGAAGGAAGCAATCCCCGTAATGGATACAACGATAACCATTGGCGCAGAAACGATCCCTGCTTGCACGGCTGCCTGTCCGACGACTAGCGCCCCTAAGATAGAAACCGCAGAGCCCACTGCTTTGGGTAACCGGATGCCGGCTTCACGCAGCGCCTCGAACGTTATCTCCATGATGAAAGCCTCAACAGCAGCGGGAAAGGGAATGGCTTCTCTGGATGCAGCAACGCTTAGCATTAATGTTGTTGGTAGTAGTTCTTGATGGAACGTCGTTATCGCGACGTACAAAGCGGGCGTTGTCAGCGATAAGAAAACGAAAACGTACCGAAGCATCCTTAGGAGAGAGCCGATTTGGAACCGCTCATAGTAATCCTCAGCCGTTTGCATCGTTTGGATGAAAACAAAAGGAACGATGAGCGCAAACGGCGTGCCGTCCGTGAGGATGGTCACCCGCCCCTGCAGCAATGCTCCGGCTACAACGTCAGGCCGCTCCGTATACTGCATCTGCGGAAAAGGGGAGTACGCATTGTCTTGGATTAGCTCTTCAATCATGCCGGACTCCAGAATGGCATCGATCTTGATGAGCTCAAGCCGCTTGACAACCTCCTCGACAAGGGAGGGCATCGCCAAGTCATCCATGTAACAGATGACGAGATTGGTGTTGCTCTCTTTGCCGACGGACATGGACTTCATCTTCAGTCTGGGCGTCTTCAGCTTGCGGCGGATCATCGAGGTGTTCGTGCGAATGCTCTCCACGAACCCCTCCTTCGGTCCGCGCACGACGGTCTCCGTCTCCGGTTCTGCGACGGAGCGCTTTTCTGTTCCGCGGATGCCGAGCAGGATGGCCTTGGCGTTTCCTTCGACGAGCAGGGCGGCATCCCCGCCCAGCACGGAAACGAGCAGGTCTCCGTAATTATCCGAGATCTGTGTTTGGGAGACGGGAAGAATGACGTCTGCGATGCGTTCGATGGACGTTTCACCGCCGCCAATCAGCATCAACGATTTCATCGTGTCATTCAGCAGTTGGGTGTTCGTGAGCCCGTCGACGAATAACAGTAATGCGGGAATGTTCGGCTCAATTGCGAATTGGCGAACGACGACATCGGAGCAGTCCTGGAAAATGGCTTTGATGAAGGCGTGATTATCATCCAGTAGCAGAGAGAGCGGTGTTTGCTTCAACTCTTCGATGAATTGATAGTCCAGCGAATCATCTAGTCCTTTTTGCTCGTCACTGGAATCTTCCTGCTTGTTCGATGGGCGCTTGCGCAGGATGCTTTTCATCAAAGGATTGGATGTTTTGACCATGTGAACGGCACCTCCTGCCAGAATGATCATAGGAATGCGTTTATTATTCTCTGCGAAATGGAGGATTTTATTACGAAAGTTGGAAAATTTTATTGTGTACATGACTAGAAGGCAAATCAGTATAGAGCGGAAGTCCTTGGCAAAAGCTAACGTGACAAGGAAATGGAAGGCAGTTTTTCGTATTGGAAAGAGGGGAGGAAGCTCATGGTTTGGGTTGTTTGTGTACTGCTTCTTTTCATTTTTCAGACAGCTACCATATTGATCGGTGAGTACAAACGACCAGCCAAGACGGTGGCTTGGCTGGTCGTTTTATTTATATTTCCAATCATCGGCTTCATCATGTACTATTTCTTAGCGAAGGAATATACCCAGCGCAAAACGGTGCGACGCAAAGGGCGTCGTAGAAGTTCTGAAACCAGACACCAATGGATGGGCATGGGAAGCCATAATAAGGAGAGAGTAGAGGAGCCCCACTATGAACTCTTCGAAGACTCACGATTGTGCGGTTTGCTTCACAACATTCCGGGCTCGGCCATTTTGTCGAACAATCGGGTGGAAGTGCTGACAAATGCGGATGTCACCTATGAGGCGATGCTGAAAGCAATCGAGAAGGCCGAGAAGCACATTCATTTTGAATTTTATACGATTCGACATGATGAAGCAGGCATTCGATTTCAAGAAGCGCTCATTCGCAAAGCCATGCAGGGGGTGAAGGTCCGAGTCATCTATGACGGAATCGGCTCCTATTCGCTTTCCACAGCCTACATAAATAGATTTAAACAGGCGGGGATTGAGATTTATCCCTTTCTGAGACCACTGATTGCGTTTTTTGATAAACGAATGAATTATCGCAATCACCGTAAAATCATCGTCATCGATGGACGGGTCGGGTTTGTAGGAGGCATTAACATTGGGGATGAATATCTAGGTGGTGACCCCAAGCTTGGCTTCTGGCGGGATACGCATCTTATGTTGCATGGCGACTCGGTGTATTATTTGCAAACGACTTTCATGACCGATTGGCTGTTCGTAAGCGGGGAGAGATTGGCTGATAATTCGCTGTTTCCAGAACATCATGAATCGAAGACATCTTTGGTTCAGGTGATTTCAAGCGGCCCGGATGCTTACTGGGATTCGATCCAGGAGATGTTTTTTGCGGGGATTGTAGCGGCCAAGAAGCGGGTGTATATGACGACACCGTACTTTATTCCGGATGCGAGCATCACGATGGCACTCAAAACGGCCGTGCTAAGCGGTGTGGATGTCCGCATCATTCTTCCTTACAAAGCAGATTCCCGCATCGTTCAGTATGCTTCCCGCTCTTACTTGCTGGAGCTTATGCAGGCAGGTGTTCAGTTCTACCTCTATCGCAAGGGATTCATGCATGCCAAGGTCATGATCATCGATCATATGATGGCTACAGTAGGAACCGCCAATGTGGATATGCGCAGCTTTTTCAGCAATTTTGAATTGAATGCCGTCATGTTTAACAAGGACGTGATTGATCGTCTGGAAGCAGACTTTTGGATGGATTTAAAAGAAAGCGACGAACTGAAATTATCCGAATTTCAGCAAAGATCGCGTCTGGAGAAGGGCAAGGAAGTGATTGCCCGACTGTTGTCTCCATTATTTTGAAGGTAGCCCTATGAAGGGCTACTAACTGAGTCGGGCTAGAATTGCGTCTAGATTTTGGAGGGGAACCCCTTCAATCAAGTCGCCATACTTCCTTAACCGGTCGAGGACCGTATGTAAATTGAATTCACGAGGGCTAGGACGCAGTTCGACCTCTTTCCATAACAGGGGGGTGGAGACGGATGCGTCTTTTTTGGCGCGTGGCGTATAAGGAGCCGATAGTGTTTTCCCGTACCAATGCTGAAGGTAGTCGATATAAATTTTATCCCCGCGGTTTTTCTTGAAGCGTTCGATGGTGAATAGATTCGGGTAAATCTTGACGACGTACGAAGCGATAAAATAACCGATTTTCCGCAGCTGCTCGAACGTGTAGCCATGTTGGATTGGAATATAAATTTGAACACCTGTGGCACCGGAGGTTTTGGCAATGGACTGAATATGGAGGGAGTCCAGTACTTCGCCGATGATATGCGCGGCTTCCATAATGCGCGGCTCTTCCTCCAGAGTGGGGTCGATGTCAATCAACCATTCTGCCGGTAGCGTATCCCCAATATGGTGAAAAGAAGGATGAAACTCCAGGCAAGCCAGATTCCCCAGCCAGAGGAGCGTAGATAGAGAGTCCAAATTGACGTACTGAATGCCATCGAGCGGAGCCAGCTTCACGAAGCTAGGCACTGGATCGGGGGCGTTTTTTTGGTAAAAGGATTTTTGATCATACCCGTTAGGGAAACGGATGGTCGTTAAATGCCGATTGCGACAGTAACGCAGCAGATAAGGAGACAGCTCGGATAGTTTGGAGAGATAATCTCCTTTGGTTATGCCTGCTTCGGGCCATAGAAGCTTATTAGGATTGGTGATTGTCAGCTCATGACCTTCCACGAGCAGTGTCCCTTTGGTTGTGACCGCCATGGGAATATCCCTCCTGCACATTATATAGTTCTGATTATTCCCTCTAGGACGAGTTCTCAAACTTTTACGGCGATTAATTGCCCAAAGTGGTTGACAAAATCCGATGAATAAATCATAATAATAAAAGTAAGTAACAAATAGTAAGTAACATATGAAGTAAAAGAAGATGTTATTTTGTTATTAAATTGTTTTTATATATTAAAATAAATGACAATGTATGGAGGAGATTTTATATGAGTAACAATGCGGTAGAAAAAAGCAATACTTTCCTGAAGGCTATTAAAGAAAGACGTACGTACTATGGACTAAGCAAAGGTACAGTTATTACTAATGAGCACATCCAAGAGATCGTGAACGAGGCTGTGAAACATACACCTTCCGCTTTTAACTCACAAAGTGCTAGAGTTGTTGTCTTGTTCGGTGATCAATCCGATAAATTATGGAGCATTACCAAAGAAACATTGAGAAAAATCGTACCTGCCGGCAGCTTCGCGCCAACGGAAGAAAGAATTAACGGTTTCAGCAATGGTTCCGGCACTGTTCTTTTCTTCGAAGATCAATCCGTTGTGGAAGGTCTTCAAGCTCAGTTCGCTGCATATGCAGACAACTTCCCGATTTGGTCCAACCAATCTTCAGGCATGCTGCAGCTCGTCATCTGGACGGCGCTTGAGCAAGAAGGTCTTGGAGCATCCTTGCAGCATTACAACCCGCTGATTAACGATGAAGTTGCTCAAACTTGGAATCTTCCAAGCGAGTGGAAGCTGATTGCACAAATGCCATTCGGTAAACCAACCTTTGTTCCTGGTGACAAAGAGTTTCAACCCCTTGAAGATCGTGTGAAATTCATCTAATCGCTCATCATTGCTAGATAGCCCCTTTCATTGTCAGAGGACAGTGAAGGGGTTTTTTAATTTTTTTTCGAAAATAGCAAACCGCCCTTGTTTACGCTTCGTTACCTTAAGTAGCAAAAATAAGGAGGAGTCATCGCGCATGGTTAATGTGAAAAAAGTAATCGTATCATCCCTCGTATTATTGGGCTTAGCAGCAGGCGTTACGGCTTTATCGGCCGCGGCRGCGGAACCACTGAACGTGAAATCCGAAACGGATATTGCCGGAGATTTGGGCATTCTGCAAGGAGACGGCAGCGGCTTGACCGCGGAATATTTGAAT
>NZ_JBFTQB010000145.1:0-9410 GCF_056398785.1 Paenibacillus sp. 01T422
GCTTTATAGAGTTCTACAGCCTTAGGAACTCTTACTTTGGGGGCTCTAATGCTTCCAAACACTAAAATAAAATCAGCATTTTGCCCATCATCGTCCATGTCTTCAAAGATTATTCGATTAATCATTTTTTTATCAAGAGCTTGCGGGTCTAATTCGGACAGAAACATAATGCCCTCCTAAAAGCGAATATTTCCCTATTATGCTGGTGGAATCCGATGCTTCGTAGCCTGTTCATAAGCATACGCAAGCTTGATTAGGATAGGCTCACTATAGGCAGTGCCAGAAAAGACAATGCCGAACGGTCCTTTCGTAATCCACCCCTCGGGTGTCGTGCTTCCTACAGATGCATACCCTGCTGGGACAGTAATTAAAGGGTATCCTGCCCTTCCCGCGATATCCGTACCGTCGTAGTTACCAGGCAGTAATAAGGCATCCAGACTGTGTTGATCCAACACAGCATCGATTCCTTTAGCACGAGAATACTCCTCATTCTTTCGTTTACTCTCCAGATAATCTGGCTCCTCCAGCGAGCCGGATGTTTCATCACACCAAATTAGGCGGGATTGACCATATTTCAGAGCAACATCTGCATGATTATAATTAAATGCTATCACTTCCGACAATGTACGAACAGGTACGGATACGGGTAGTCTGGCTAAGTAATCATTGACATACTTTTTAAACTCATGACGCTTAACATCAAAATCCCAGTTCACCAGCTCACAAGGAAGAGATACAGGGTCGACAATGGTAGCTCCTTCCTTTTTTAAGAGAGCTATAGCTGACTCCATAATCTCTAATCTCTCAGGATCCAAGTTCTGATAATAAAATCTCGGGATGCCTATTCTAGCTTTTTTCAAAAAGCTTCGATCGAGGAATTGCGTATAATCCTTATACGAGCGGTTAACACTTTTGAAGGTGCTAGGATCCCGTTCATCAACGCCTGTCATTATTCCCAACAAAATGGCCGCGTCTTTTACCGTTCTAGTCATAGGACCCGGCGTATCTTGACTATTCGAGATCGGGATGACCCCTGCTCGACTAATTAAACCGACAGTCGGCTTCAATCCGACGATGAAATTTTGGCTCGYTGGACAAATGATMGACCCGGTTGTCTCTGTTCCAATAGCTGCAGCTGCCAAGTTTGCCGCAATAGCCGCTGCCGASCCTGARCTGGATCCRCCGACAAAGAATTCCCCTGGTCCATAGGGGTTCAAAGTTAGCCCGCCTCTTGAGCTATARCCTGCCCACATRGTGGAAGACATAAAATTAGCCCACTCGGTCATATTCGCCTTSCCTAGGAGAACAGCGCCTGCTGAACGAAGCTGCGCTGCCACCCAGGAGTCTTCCACTGCWTAGGAAKMMGCTAGAGCTACAGCTCCCGCGCTTGTGTGCATGTTATCATCGGTATCAATGTTATCCTTCAATAGAAGGGGAATTCCATGCATTGGCCCTCGACTTCCCATGCATGCCCGTTCTTTATCTAATGCACGTGCAATTTCGATGGCATCAGGATTAATTTCAATGATCGTATTTAGACCAGAATACCTTTGAATTCTTTCTAAATAAATATTGATAAGATCTTCTGATGTCGTATTGCCTGACTCCATAGCTATCTGCATGCTGTTGAAATCAGCCTCAATAATCCATTTATCTAGTAGGTCTTGCATTCAATCGCTCCTTTAATCTAGCATTGTGAGTGCCACTATCACTGCTTTCTCCTTATCAAGGGTAGCACTTGGCGTTATCTGATTAAAGATTGATTATGGTTATAATCAAAATTACCTACAAAAATCATGCTCGTTCGTATAGCCGTAGTTGACGCTCTCCATCGTAGACCCCCATCCGTGATACAATACAACTTGGCCAATAGGCTCTGATGATGGAATACCCCCCCTTATTTTACCATATGAAAGTACAGATTTATGACTCTAGATTTCAGCAACTGTGAAGATTTACGCCTTGTCTTCCTGAGGCCATATAAATTACAAGACCCGCATCCTATCGGACGCGAGCCTGTTTGTATCGAACACCTATCGCCTCATCATAGCGCTGCCTAAGTTATATGGGTCGGAGGGCTTGTTCGCCGATTCACCTTTTTCCCAAACATCGGCATACGTGACGTCTTTCTTGAATTCTTCCAACGCAAAAGAGCATGAAGGAATGATTTTGCGCCCCTTATCGCGGGCTTCGCTGACGACCATATCCAGCAGTTGTTTACCCAGTTGACGACCACGGTAGCGCGGGTCCACGTAGGTATGATCGATCACCCAAGTTCCGGTATCGACCAGCCTGTAAGTAATCTCGCCGACCTTGCCTGACAGCGTGTTGAGGATGTAGGCGTTGCCTTGCTTTTGGAGAACAATYTCGTCCTCAGCTTCGTGAAACGTGTTGCTTGCTTCCATAATGGAACACCTCCTGAATGATGTGAGGCTTGTTTGTACTTATTACCCTTTAGGATAGGCGTTGAAACAAATGATCAAAAAGATAAGTGGTTAAGGCCTTAGTAGTAAGCCTCTAATATCCTAAGCACATCTGTATTCACAAATCCTTCGATTCGTTCAATGTCATTCTCATTAAACATTTTGTCTTTAGTGCCACATACAACTAATCCACCAAATTTCTCAATTATGGGGATTGTTGATTTGATAGGTGTCAGGAATAGATGTCTTATCGTTTCATAGGATCAACCTGCACGAACAACACCTCTTTACCATTGATTCGGTCATACATTCGGTGTATATCCAGTTATTCCCTTTAATTAAGCTTCAGTTTCCATGTGTTCCTCATCGTTTGACCTATAGTAATACCAAAACAACGCCACTGCAGCAATGCAGATGAAGGAGCTGACCAAAAATCCCGAACGGATACCGAACCAGCCGGCGTACAGTCCGCCTAACAGTGAACCCACGGTCCGACTGATGGCGTTCATCGTCAGAGAATTCATCATTTGGCCGCTTGCTTTCAATTCTTTGGGCACATGTGTGTTTACGTACTCGGCGAGGCATAAATAAAACAGCATGAACGTCCCGCCATGCAGTACCCACGACGCCAAATAAACGGCTGGGCTTAGCGCGCCGCTGAACAGTAACCACCTAACGGCAAGGATAATTCCGGAGCAAAGCAAAATCTTAAAGATCCCGAACCTCCGGTAAAGTGGTTGAAAAAACAGCATGAACGGAAACTGGCTAACCGAACCTAAACTGACCCCAAGGCCGATCAGTGCTGTGCTCAGTCCCTCCTCCTTACTGTAGACGGCTTGAAACGTAGTAAAAAAGCCCAGCGTACAGTTTACAACCAGCGTGTACAAGTAGATCATAACAAGCTTTCYGCTGGTGAACAGCTGTTTCAGTTCCACCTTTGCCTTATGCTGATGGCCTTCTACCTTTGGGATCCCCCAAGCCATCAGGAAGGCGACGAACACGAGCCCGGAGAAAAGCGGGAACATATAATGCAAGTTGCGGTCCAGCAACCAACCGGCAATAACCGCCATTAAGGCATACCCGACTGATCCAGCTGTGCGGATCCGTGAGAAGTTAATTCCCGACTTACGGGAAATCTCCAGTGTGATCGTGTCTCCGAGCGGGTTGATTACACATTGGACGGCTCCGAACACAATTGTGCATACAAATAGCAACCAAAATTTATTGCCTGCCGCTGGAAGTGTCCAGACGAGGATAGAGGTCAGCAGCAGCGCGATAAGGAGCAGGTTATTTTTCGATGCAGCTCTGTCAGCGGCTAATCCCCAGCGTGGCTGAGCGATCATCGCGGTAATCGCTCCCGCAGTCGAGAGCAGACCAATCTGGAAATGATCAAGCCGCATGTCGTTGTAATAGATCGGAATATAGTTGCTGAAGGCGCCTAACGCCATGAATACCAGTGAGTAATACATGGACATGTACACGTACGTTGATTTTCCTGCCATCGAATCTTTTCCTTCCTCCTATTTTAGTTAGAAATGCCATTACACGAAATTTGCCGCTTTTTTATAGTAACCTCTTACATATTCAAACGCGTGCCACGCAGCTGCTTCATAAATCATTTTATTTGGCAATTCTTCTTTCTGAAACACTAGATTCATATGATTCTCAAGCGTGTCTCTAATTCCACCAATAATTTCGTGGATGGAGTCTATGTAGGGGAGATAATCGCTTAACAACTCTTGCGCTTTTTCAGTACTGTCATGAAGAACTAACATCGCCTCGTCCTCAGTGATCTGATAGCACTCTTTCAGAATATCTTTAATTCCATCCAATAACTCAGTGTTTTCGTCCTCTTGTAGAATCGCTAAAGGGAAATTCATTTTATGCCCACCTCCGAAAGTCTGCGACCCTTTTTTTCTCAGCAAGCAGCATTGCCACCAATAATTACTACAACGTATAATTAGATGGTATCGATATGATTATTATAGCTTACTATTTGGCCCAAAAAGTTATATTACTCAGTCACAAAATGTCACTCAAATGATATTTTATGAAAAGATAGTTTGGATGGTGATCATCATTGAAACACATAAAACAAATGGATGAACGTGCACAAGTATTTCATGTTCTTAACAAAAGAGGGATACGACTTAAATATAGAGCCGTGTCTTCAGAGTGTCCTCCTGTTACTTACCATTATCATAAAGGGATCGAGGTCTTATTTGTCCATCAAGGAAGTGGAACCCTGACTCTTAACCGCAGGATTTATAAATTAGAGGCTGGATGTGTCGTGATTTTACAACCCTTCCAGCTTCATCGTATTCAATTTGATGCCAATCCTCAACATCCATATGTACGAACGGTTTTAACCTTTGAGCCTTCCATCGTTGCACCTCATCTAAAAAATTTCTCTGTACTATCGCGTTTTTTTGATCAGGTATGGAAGGAACAAATGTCCAATCAGGTGTTTCGCGAGGAGCGCGACTCGACTTATATGGTAGGTGTTCTTGAACGATTCAATGACCTGGTAATGGGATGGAACGAAAAGGATGAAGACCACGAGACTGCGTCCATGTTGATCCTCAACATTTTAGACTATCTTATCTCGCTGCATAGTGGAGGATTTGGAGGAGTTTCCCGTCCGGATAGCCATGCTGAAAAAATAATGAATTGGGTCGAAGAGCATTTCACTGAACCTTTCGACTTGATTGAATTAGCAAGGGAACTCCATCTTTCCAAGAATCATGTTTCACGGTTATTTCGGACCGAAACAGGGGGAAGCATTACCGAATATGTGATCGCGCGAAGAATAAGACAAGCTTGCTGGTTGTTAAAAACAGAATCAAAATCTATCGAACAGATCGGATCATTGGTTGGGATACCTAATTTCCCTTACTTTTGCCGGATTTTCAAAAAGATAACGGGCTTTACTCCCATACAATATCGTAAAAGCCAGTTAAATTAATTGGATTTTACGCTTGATATTGCCCGGAGGAATATAACTTCCCGATGCATCAGTCCGGGCTTCTCGCCGAGCTTCGCAATGCAGCATTAGTGCTAGAAGGCCTTGAACTTCAGGTTCGTCAGGCTTCAAAAACGGCATCTAAGCGATGCGGTAATTCCTCGTCATTGAGCATTACGAACGCAAAGCGTTCCGTACGGATTTTTGCTTTAGCACGAGTAAGTCGTTGTCCCATCGTAGAGGGTTTTACGATGAATGCGGATGCAATACGAGAGGCGTCAATTCCGAGCACGGTCTGAAGCATAAGCGGTGTTCGGATCGACGGATCGATTGCTGGATGTGTGCAAAGAAATAGCATGTTTAATCGTTCATCGGGGAATGTAGTCTCAGTAGACGACATTTGTTGGGACTCTTCTGACAGGGCGATCAACGCAGGCATTGCTCTTTCGGAAACACGTTCACGGCGGGAGGGGTCGATAAGTTTCCTTCTAGCTACCTTAAGCAGCCAAGACTCCGGTTTATCTGGAATGCCAGCCTTCGGCCACGATTCTAATGCGGCAACAAACGCATCCTCTACAGCCTCAATATCTCGCCAGTTCAGGGTCAGATATGCAATTAATCTCCCGTAAGCATCCCGAGCCGTTTCCTCGATCATGTTGTGAGCGTTCATCATAGAATCACTTCATCGGCGGAAGATTTTCCCGGACTTCAATCGCATTAACAGGGGCTCTTGCAGCCCCGAAGTCCTCAGGGTTTTCGTAAAACATAAGTGTGAAATRCATGTTTGTTTGCTCCTTTACTCTATTTGGTTTTTTTCTCTTACATAATAAAGTCGATTTAAGGATAGCAATTACAACATTCCTGTAACATTTATTCTAAAAATGCCGAGCATCCATTGATAAAAGACCGAGAATTAGTTATTCTCTCGGCCTTTTATTGTTGCGTATTAAGGAGTTACCCTATATCCAATTCGTTATCAATAATCTAACTTATGATTTAGCAGCAAGATAAGAGGCTACCTCAGCCAAGCGAGAAGCATAACCCCATTCGTTGTCATACCAGGTTGCGACGGATAATAATTCACCTTGTACTTGGGTCAAAGGCAAGTCTATGATCGAAGAATGTGGATCAGCCACGATACGAGACGAGGCCCACTCCCCTTCAAGAACATCGAGAACGCCTTTTAACTCGCCCTCTCTTGCGGCTTCACGAAACATATCGTTAATGTCTTGAACGGTGCAGCGTTTTTCCGTTATCAGATTAAGTTCGGCGATGCTTCCGGTACGTGTCGGAATACGGTAAGCTTTGCCTGTAATTTGCAGGTCACTCCAAATAAATTTCAGAGCTTTGGCTGCACCAGAGGACGACGGAATGATGTTCTCAGCGGCTGCCCATGAATCCCGGCGGTCCTTCATCGGCTGATCCGTTAACGATTGCGTGTTCGTATACGAGTGCACCGTGGAGAATAGGCCGTATTGAATGCCATAGTTTTCTCTGACTAATTTAACTACCGGTGCAAGCGCATTGGTCGTGCAGCTCGCCATGCTAATAATTTTATGCTTCTCTGGATCGAAGCTTTCTAAATTAATTCCTTTCAGTAATACGGCGTCGCAGTCTTCTAAGGTCTTGCTCGGACCGCTGACAAGTACCCTTTTGGCGCCATGCTCCAAGTGTTTCTCAGCGACCTGTCTTGTAACGGCGCGACCGGTACAATCGATGACCAACTCAACGCCTAGCTCACCCCAATTTGGCAATTCACTGGCCGAGTTTAAATATCGTATCTCCCGATCACCTATTACAATTGCGCCTTCTTGACCCGAGACTTTCTCATGCCAACGCTTGTAATTTGTATCTACTTCAAAAAGTGCAGCGAGCGTAGCTTCATCTTTAATATCTGAGATAGAAAATGGGACAAACAAATTTTGTTGCAATCCCGCCCGAAGGAGCTGTCTTCCGATACGTCCAAATCCGAAAAGTGCAATTTTACCCATGATAGCCTCCACATAAATTAGATTAGTTTTATCTACTGCTGCTAGAGAATCGTACCTTTATATAATCATATAATACTTTGCATATCTTGTGTCGGATAAGTTTTGTTTAGAATTTTTTAACCTCGTTCCTATCAACATAGAACTTCAACAGTAAATCCACCAGGTGCTTGCACATAGAAAGTCCAAGCATGCGATCGTTGTGGGGGATTCACAGTAATACCATCATCCTTCAAGCGTTGATAGATCTCGTTCACCTTATCCTCGCTCTCTTGAATGAAGCCGATATGAAAGGTATTCGGATAGATGACCTGATCACCTTTCATCAAGGTAAGCACTAATCCACCGTCGTCAAATAGGACAGCGAACCCATTTCCACGCGTGTTTCCAAGCTGCATTCCGAAATATTTCACCATGAAATCTATAGTAGCTTTCACATCACCGACAGTTAGATTGAGATGATTTAACCTCACAAGTACACATCCTTTCTAAATAATTCGTTTTAATAACCCCGCAATTCCTGAAAGACCTGATCGTTTAGCTGTACATCCCCAGCAGCACAGGAGTCTTCTAATTGACTGATATTTTTGCAACCCGAAATTGGAAAGACAGGAAATCGATGAGCAAGCAAGTAGCCAAGAGCTACCTGAGTCATCGTGAGATTCAACTGCTGAGCGAGCGATTCGACACGCTTCAGCTTAAGTAAGTTACTTTCGTTACATAGATTCCATACGTTTTTATTCTCTGGACTAGGCTTAAGCAGCATTTCACTTGTGTAACGTCCGCTGAAAAGGCCGGATGCCTGTGAATTATAAGGGATCGCAGGCAGCCCTGTACGTTCGTGATAGTTAATCTCATGTTCATCTAACGTAACCATCATAGGATCATTTCCGGGAGGATACGATGCAAGGCTCCATTTACTTTGGCTGGCCGCAAAACTTTGCATGCCTGATCTTACTGCATATTGATGAGCAGCTTCTATGCGTTCCGATCGCCAATTCGAGCATCCAAAATATCGGATTTTACCCTGTTGCACCAAAGTATTCATTGTATCGATAATTTCCTCGACCGGTCGCTGCGGGTCATCTCTATGCAGCCAGAACAGATCGATATAATCTGTTTGCAAATGGCTGAGGCTCTGTTCCACATCAGAATAAATATCTTCCCGGCTTAAGCGCGGTATATGCATCGTCTCCAGCTCAGGGTGTGCCCCTTTCGTAGATAGCACGATATGACTGCGGTTATTGCGCAGCTTCAACCATTGCCCGATGAGCTTTTCACTGCGGCTTCGCTCGCCTGGCACCCAATCGGAGTACACTTTGGCCGTATCAAGAAAATTGCCTCCTCTGTCCAAAAAGCGATCCATCAGTTCGAAGGCATTTTCTTGGCTCACGGTTTCACCGAAGTTCGATGTACCTAGGCAAATGACGGATGGTGTTAATTCCGTGCCGGGTAATTTTTTCATTCTCATTCCTATTAACCTCCTTATGCTTATATGCCAACTAATGTATTCGTCAGCTCTTTACAGCATTTTCCTGGAACTTCATATTTCGCTCCTTGTAAATAGTCTCAACGCCACATGTTTTGATTCAGTTTGTGCTTATTGCCTTTATAATTTGATTCTTATGATGATTGTCATGATCGTTAAACTCGTGAATAATGTAAAGGAGCGAATAGGATGTGCCGGTGTGAGGGCATGTTTCTACTCCATTCGCGGTAACTTGTTTGGCAGTGACTTCAGGATCGGCTAACAACATTTCAACCAGACTAAGACGAGTTTGCTTAAATTCATTAAGCAGATGATCTTTAGTAATGCCCGATCTGGCATACTCAAAAGCAATTTCATTAAACGAATTGAAATCCGGAAATACCATTCCTTCGCCATTTCTAATCGCTGGGATAATCTTAGACATGAGGTAAGAATCCCAATTCTTAAGATGAGAAATGATTTCTGCTACTGTTGCTTTTCCTGCGGCAACTGGTTGTAACCAACTATTATTTTGTACATCATGTTAGGTATCGGTCCACTCTGTGAAT
>NZ_JBFTQB010000146.1:0-9383 GCF_056398785.1 Paenibacillus sp. 01T422
GAATGCAAGAATGTATGTAACTTAGACAATGACCAAGGTGGGTGGGCAGCATGGAAGAAGACCAGGATTTTTTGTTATTTATAAAAAAAGTAAAAGAACATACGTCCATAGATCTTGCTCTTTATAAAGAGGCTCAAATGAAAAGGCGTCTGACAACACTTCGAATGAAACGTGGTTATCAAACGTTTGTCTCCTTTTTTGATGCCATGTTGAAAAATAAAGAACTCTTTTATGAATTTCTCGATCGAATGACAATCAATGTGTCGGAGTTTTGGCGGAACCCGAATCGGTGGGAACTGGTGGAATCAAGGTTCATTCCCGAGATGCTCAAAAAGAATCGCCGCTTGAAGGTTTGGAGTGCTGCCTGTTCTACAGGAGAGGAGCCTTACACGTTAGCCATGATTCTGGCTGAGCAAGGGGCCTTGAGCGATGTCCATTTGCTTGCAACGGATATCGATGAAGGCGCTCTGGATAAGGCGCGCAAAGCGGCCTACCTCGACCGTTCCTTGCGAGACGTGCCTGGAAAGTATGTTGCGAAATATTTCCGACAAGATCAGCTGATGTATCATGTTTCTGATGAGCTGAAAAAGCCAATTAAATTTCAAAAGCAGAACCTGCTTGTCGATACGTTTGATACCGGATTTGATTTGATTGTGTGCCGTAATGTGATCATTTACTTTACTGAAGAGGCGAAGCATGTGCTCTATCAGAAATTTTCAAAAGCATTGAAACCTGGGGGATTGCTGTTTGTTGGCTCCACAGAGCAAATTTTTTCACCAGGACAATATGATTTAGAACCAGCAGATACTTTCTTTTACCGCAAAAAGGGCGTATAAGATCTTCCATAAATTCCAATACTAAGATGTAGCAAAACTCAGTGAACGTTAACGAGTACAGTACATAAAACTGATGCAACTCTTAGGGGGCTCTTATGGACAAACGCAAAGTGATAACCGCTTATCGCAGGGGAATGATCTCGATTCAGGAATGTGCACAGATTTTGGGAGTAGATTCGTCGCAAATCATGGGTTTGATGAATGACCCGCAATTGGCAGAACTTCCAAGAGTTGTCCAAAAGCAGCCGATGCACGGGTAACCTGTGCTCCTGAGCAGATGTTAACACGCTTGCGCTTAAGGGAATACCCCTTATATGCGAAGCGTGTTTTTGCGTTTGTGCTGTTGCCAAACAAGAGTACCTATACTATAATGACTAAAAGATAATCGCGCGTCAAAGCGCTAAAGCGTTTGAAACAATTTCAAGTTGAAACGGTAGGAATTTCACCTTGACAGCACTTATAAGCGAATGCTTCACCAAATTATAGGGGGTAACGGATTGTGAGATATTTAACGGCTGGCGAAACACATGGACCGCAGCTCACTGCGATTATTGAAGGGTTTCCAAGTAATGTAACTCTTAACTTTGAGGATTTGAATTTTCAATTACATAGACGTCAGAAAGGGTATGGCCGTGGTCGTCGGATGCAAATTGAGAAAGATACGGCTACAATTGCTGGCGGTGTTCGTCACGGCAAAACTACTGGGGCTCCAATTGCACTCGTTGTAGTAAACAATGACTGGAAACACTGGACAACTGTAATGGGTATTGAGCCGGTCGAAGAGGACAACGAAGGCAAACGCCGCGTGAACCGTCCTCGTCCTGGACATGCCGATCTTAACGGCGGTCTCAAATATAATCAAAAAGATCTGCGCAACATTTTGGAGCGCTCAAGTGCCCGCGAAACGACAATGCGCGTAGCGACCGGGGCTGTAGCACGCCAATTGTTGGCAGAATTCGGTATCAAGGTTGCTGGACAAGTCATCCGTATCGGGGATGTGGAAGCACAGCGTCAAGAGCTTCCGATCGATGAACTCATTGCAATTACGGAGGAATCACCTGTACGTGTAGTTGATAAAGAAGCAGAAGCCAAAATGATCGCGGCTATCGACGCTGCCAAAGAGGATGGCGACACACTCGGCGGTATCGTTGAAGTTATTATTGAAGGTGTGCCGGTAGGACTTGGCAGCCACGTGCAATGGGATCGCAAATTGGATGGTAAAATTGCGCAAGCGGTACTTTCAATTCAAGCATTCAAAGGCGTGGAATTCGGAATTGGCTTTGAAGCTGCAGAGCGCAGAGGATCGAATGTCCATGATGAAATTTTATATACAGAAGATAATGGCTTTAGACGCAGAACGAATCGTGCAGGTGGATTCGAAGGCGGGATGACCACAGGCGAGCAAATCATCGTTCGCGGTGTTATGAAGCCAATCTCTACACTTTACAAACCGCTGCAAAGCGTTGATATTGACACGAAGGAAGTATTCACAGCGCAGGTTGAGCGCTCCGATACTTGCGCAGTCCCAGCAGCTGGCGTCATTATGGAGAATGTCATTGCATGGGAAGTTGCAAATGCCTTTTTGGATAAATTCGGCGGGGATTCCATAGAGGAAATTCGCGCGAATCTCAACAACTTCTTGAAACAAGTGGAGAATTACTAATATGAGAGAGCTCACGGTAGAACTAGGCGAACGTTCTTATCCGATCTACATTGGCCAAGGTGTCCTGAACGATATCACGGCTTTGTTCGACCGCGCGAAGCTCAGCCGCAAGTCACCGATGCTTGTTGTTACCGATAGCGAGGTAGCTCCACGGCACCTGGAGCGCGTCATGGCGCTGCTCCGCGAAGGCGGCTTCGACGCAACTACCTGCGTCGTTCCCTCAGGCGAAACCTCCAAATCCCTCGCACAGCTCGAGGGAATTGTTACCACCGCCCTCCAGGCGGGCTTAGATCGCAGTTCTGCGATCGTAGCCCTTGGAGGAGGCGTGGTTGGCGATCTCGCCGGCTTCGCGGCGGCGAGCTTCATGCGCGGGATCCGCTTCGTGCAGATCCCGACGACGATCCTTGCCCACGACAGCTCTGTCGGCGGCAAGGTAGCCGTTAACCATCCGATGGCGAAGAACATCATCGGGGCGTTCCACCAGCCCGAGCTCGTTCTCTTCGACATCGACTTGCTTCTGACCTTGCCGCCACGCGAGGTGAAGGCGGGCCTCTCTGAAGTGATCAAGCATGGCTTGATCTGGGATGCTGCGTTCACGCAGTGGTGTGACGACAATGCAGAGAAGCTATTGTCTCTCGATCCAGAAGCGCTTAGTTATGCGCTCTACATAGGCTGCAAAGTGAAGTCAATTGTTGTTTCTCAAGATGAACGTGAGAACGATTTGCGTGCAATTTTAAATTTGGGGCATACGATCGGTCATGCTTTGGAAGCTGTAGCTGGTTATGGCGAGCTGCTGCATGGCGAAGCGATCTCGATTGGTATGGTTGGGGCTGCTAAGCTTGCCCAGCAGTTTGGATACTCCGAGGAGATCCATGAAGTAACCAAGGGTCTGTTCCTGAAATTCGGACTGCCTGTCAGCATTCCGTCTCATTTGGATACGGATAGCATTATGAGTGCGATGATGCACGATAAGAAATTCAAAGAAGGCACAATGGTCTACATCATTCCTATGGAGATTGGTAAAGTTGAAATCCGTAAGGATGTTACAGAGGAACAAGTCAGACAAATTGTCGAGCTTCTAAAAGGGAGAGGGTAGCCAATGTTCTGTAGGGGAATTCGTGGCGCAACGACAGTTGAACACAATGAAGCGGAAGAAATTCTAACCGCTACTGGAGAGCTGCTTCGTGCCATCGTTGAGGCGAATGATTTTCGCCCAGAGGATATTTGTTCGGTTTTTATAACAGTGACGGAAGACATTACAGCTACATTCCCTGCACGGGCCATTCGTACAATGGTTGGCTGGGAACTTGTGCCGCTGATGTGCTCACTAGAAGTTCCGGTTGAGAATTCATTGCCGAAATGTATTCGTCTTATGGTTCAAGTGAATACAACAAAGAGCCAATCGGAAATCAACCATATTTATTTGAAAGAAGCAAAAGCACTTCGTCCTGATATTGTTAAATTGACAAATGAAGCTGCACGGTAGTATAGTGGAGTTAGATGAGATTAGGTAAGTAGAGCAGAGTTTAGTTGAGTAGAGCAGAGCCCAGATGAGATGAGGAAGATAACATAGGATCGTATGAAGATGGACACGACTCATTCGGAGGCGTCTGTTTCGTCATACATTCAACGTTAATTTTTCATATTCTTCTTAATCTTCTACATGTAACTAAAAGCCAGCCTCTACTTCGGTAGAGGCTTTTTTGTTATTCAATTAGAGTTTGGAGCACCTCGGAAGACGACGGAAGGCTCACAAGCTGAGAGGGGATGTTACCATGTATACACCTGAAATTCAAGAAGTGATTCGACTATCCAAAGACTTTAACCTCATTCCTGTGGTACGTCATCTATTAGCTGATACAGAAACCCCGATTCGTGTTTTTCAACACTTGTACCAAGAAAAGCGTGCGTTCCTCTTAGAGAGCGTTGAGGGCGGCGTGAAATGGGCTCGATATTCCTTCATTGGAAGCGATCCTTTCCTGATGATTAAGGCGAAACATGGGAAGACGGTCATTGAGACACAAACCGAGAATAAGGTTACGGATGAGAAACCAATCGATGTGTTGAAAGCGTACCTGAGATCCTACTCCAGTCCTCAGCTTGCGGATCTTCCGAGATTCACGGGTGGAGCTGTCGGATTCTTTGGATACGATCTTCTGCAATATTATGAGAAGCTGCCGGCTCATCAAATTGATGATTTACAAATGAACGACATTCAGTTCATGTTCTGTGATCAAGTTATCGTTTTCGATCATTTTAAACAGCAGATCAAAGTAATTGCTAACGTGCATGTGCAGCCTTTTGCCACAGATGCAGATATCGCTAAAGCTTATCAGGCGACTTGTGAGAAAATCGATGCGACGATCGAGAAGATTAAGCGACCACTCGGAACGGAAACGATGACACATAATCCAATTGTGATGGAGCCGGATTTGGGTGACATTCGCTCTAATGTCACGAAGGAAAAGTACATTGCCAACGTGAATAAAGCGAAGGAATATATCCGTGCCGGTGACATTTTCCAGGTTGTGCTGTCACAGCGTTTTGAGATGGAGACAACGGTCTCACCTCTGCAGGTATATCGGGTGCTTCGTACAATGAATCCATCCCCATACATGTATGTGCTCAAAATGGATGATGAAGTCGTCGTTGGGACATCACCGGAATTGCTGGTGAGGGTTGAAGAGGAGAAAGTAGAAACGCGTCCGATTGCTGGAACAAGGCCGCGTGGTAAAACGCCGGAACAAGATTTAGCCCTAGAAAAAGAACTGCTGGCTGATGAGAAAGAACGTGCTGAGCACTTGATGTTAGTTGACTTAGGCCGTAATGACATTGGTCGCGTATCGGAATTTGGAACGGTAAAGTGTGATACGTTCATGGATATTGAGCGTTACTCACACGTCATGCATATCGTTTCCAACGTATCCGGAAAAATTGCGAAAGACAAAGATTTCTTCGATGCTTTTCTTTCCTGCATGCCAGCAGGGACGGTGTCTGGAGCGCCGAAACTGCGAGCTATGGAGATTATTGCTGAGCTGGAGCCAGAAGCGCGCGGCACATACGCAGGTGCTATTGGTTATCTAGGCTTCTCAGGGAACTTGGACACTTGTATCACGATTCGTACGATTGTTTTCAAACATGGCAAAGCCTATGTGCAAGCTGGAGCGGGCATTGTTTGGGATTCAGTTCCGGAAAGCGAATACCAAGAAACCGTGAACAAAGCGACTGCTTTGCTCAAATCGATTCGGATGGCAGAAGCCATGTTCAGCCCAGAGCCTAGACCGGTAAGCGATATTAACAAAGACTACTTTGTTAACTCTTAAGGGAAAGAAGTAGAGGAGGATTAAGGTCATGAGTGGACTTATTCAGATACAGCAAGCGTTGGGTAAAGTGATCAGCGGCAGCCATCTGTCCAGGGAGGAAGCGCGTGATGTGATGTCGGAAATAATGGAAGGGTCTGCGTCACCTGCGCAAATCGGCAGTCTGCTGACGGCTCTTCGCATGAAAGGCGAGACTCTGGAAGAGATCACAGGTTTCGCAGAAACGATGCGTAACAAGGCGATCCAGGTTAATGTGCTGCAGCATGACCTACTGGACACATGCGGCACAGGCGGCGACGGAGCAGAGACGTTCAATATCTCAACGACAGCGGCGATTGTTGCAGCTGCGGGAGGCATTCGTGTAGCCAAGCATGGCAACAGGGCTATGTCGTCCAAAAGTGGCAGTGCAGATGTGTTGGAAGCCCTTGGCGTGAAGATTACCCTAAGCAGCGAGCAAGCGGCGCAATGTTTAGACAAAACGGGCATTTGTTTTATGTTCGCGCAGGCTTATCATCAATCTATGAAGCATGTCGCGGCACCGCGCCGTGAGTTGGGTTTCCGTACTGTATTCAACTTGCTTGGCCCATTAACGAATCCTGCGGGAGCGGATCGTCAAGTGCTGGGCGTGTTCGATCGCACGAAAACTGAATTAGTCGCGCAAGCGCTGCAAGCGTTGGGGCTGAAACGGGCTTTGGTTGTAGCAAGCGAAGATGGATTAGATGAATTCAGCATTTCAGCGCCTACAAAAGTGACGGAGTTGAAATCAGATCAGATTAGCACTTATACTATTACGCCTGATGATCTTGGCTTACGGGCTCACAGTATTAAGGATGTAGGCGGTGGGGATGCGATACTGAATGCAGAGATAATCCGTCATATCTTTGCGGGCGATAGAGGGCCACATCGTGACATCGTGCTTGCGAATGCAGCCGCGTGCTTCTATGTGACAGGTCATGTAGGAAGCCTACAGCAAGGGGTTAAATTTGCGGCAGACGTCATCGATTCAGGCCGTGCCGAACAAAAGTTGAACGACTTAATCCATTTCACAGGAGAACTAAGCCATGTTTCTTGATAAAATTGTTGCCACCAAACGAGCTGAAGTTGAAGCAATGAGCAGCTTTTCCATTGCACAAGCGGAGAAAGTTATTTCTGAACTTCCGCCTTGCTTAGGTTTTGAAAAGGCTTTGACAACACGTAAGAATCGTGCGATGGGTTTAATAGCCGAAGTCAAAAAGGCATCTCCGTCCAAAGGTTTGATCCGCGAGGATTTTGACCCGGTATTGTTGGCAAGTTCCTATCAACGTGCAGGTGCTGATTGCATCTCGGTGCTTACAGATGTGGATTACTTCCAAGGAAGCAACGAGTACTTGAAAGCTGTACGTCAAGCTGTGAATGTGCCTTTGCTGCGGAAAGATTTCACCATCGATGCGAAACAAATCTATGAAGCGCGCTTGATTGGCGCAGATGCGATCTTACTCATCGCTGCAATATTGACCACTGACCAGATGAAACAGTATCTGTCACTTGCGAGCGACCTTGGTTTGGACGCTTTGGTTGAAGTTCATGACCGTGAAGAACTGGAGCGGGCGCTTGAATTGGATACCCAATTAATTGGCATCAATAACCGGAACTTGAAGACCTTCGTTACCGATTTGAAAACAACGGAAGAGTTGATTCAATTCATTCCAGCAGGTAAAACCATCGTCAGCGAAAGTGGGATTTCCACGGTTCAAGATATGGCTTATTTGCAGCAAATCGGCTCACAAGCCGTGTTGATCGGTGAACATTTCATGCGTCAGCCTGTTGTTGAGCAAGCGGTTCACGATCTGATGGGTCCTACTGCGAATACAACGAATCAGATGGCATAGAAAGAGGCGAATAGAATGCCTGCAGGCACGATTCCAACTGTTAAAATTTGTGGACTTCAAAACATTGAAGTGCTAAAATCAATCATACATTTGCCAATTGATCATATCGGTTTTGTCTTTGCCCCAAGCAAGCGGCAAGTCAAGCCAGACAAGGCTGGGGAGCTTATTTCATTCTTGAAAAATGAAGCGGATAATGGTGCTTCCGTTCCATTATCTGTAKGCGTATTCGTTAATCCGAGCAAGGAGCAACTCACTGAAATAATGGCTGCTGCACCACTTGATGTCGTTCAGTTGCACAGCCAGGAAACTCCGGAGTTTTGCAAATGGGTGCGTGAACAATTCCAAGTTCAGGTGTTTAAGTCCGTGTCCATTTCCAAATCAGAGAATAGGATTCCTTCAAGTGCAGAAGTAGCGACTCAGCTGGATCCGTATATCGGATCGGTTGATGCTGTGTTACTGGATACCTTCGATCCCGTATATGGGGGAGGATCTGGGACAACCTTTGCCTGGGACTGCATTCCCGTTTATCAAGAGTGGGCTCGTTCGGCAGGCGTCAAACTGCTTGTAGCAGGCGGTTTGCAGCCTGACAATGTGGATCAATTAGTGGAAGCCTATTGTCCTGACGGCGTGGACGTGTCCAGCGGTGTTGAGACAGATGGTGTGAAAGATATTGCGAAAATTACCGCATTTGTGGAAAGGGTGACTGGAAAGTGACGCAAGTACCTGATAAACATGGCAGATTCGGCAAGTTCGGCGGCCGTTACGTACCAGAAACATTGATGAACGCCTTGTCTGAGCTAGAAGAAGCATATAATCAATACAAGGATGACCCTGAATTTATTGCTGAAGTTCGTTATTTGCAGAAGCAGTATTCCGGCAGACCAACCCCCCTATATTACGCAGAGCGACTCTCTGAACAGCTGGGCGGAGCCAAGATTTACTTAAAGCGAGAAGATCTGAATCATACAGGAGCTCACAAGATTAATAACACCATCGGACAAGCCGTTCTTGCGAAGAAGATGGGCAAAAAGAAAATCATCGCTGAAACTGGTGCAGGTCAACACGGTGTAGCATCGGCAACGGTAGCAGCATTGATGGGTTTTGAATGCAAAGTATTCATGGGCGAAGAAGATACGAAGAGACAGCAATTGAACGTTTTTCGGATGAAATTGCTTGGTTCTGAGGTTATTCCCGTTACTTCAGGTACTCGTACGCTGAAGGATGCTTGTAACGAAACCCTGCGTTACTGGGTTAGTAATGTACAGGATACCTATTATATCCTCGGTTCCGTTACTGGACCTCATCCTTACCCTATGATGGTACGTGATTTTCAGCGCATTATCGGCGACGAGTCGCGCGAACAAATCTTAGAAACTGAAGGCAGATTGCCGGATGCCGTTGTCGCTTGCGTAGGCGGCGGCAGTAACGCTATGGGGATTTTCTATCCGTTCGTTCAGGATGAAACCGTTAAACTTATCGGTGTAGAAGCAGCAGGACGCGGTATTCATACGGAAGAGCACGCCGCGACAATGACCAAAGGTTCACCTGGCGTGTTCCAAGGCTCGCTGAGCTACCTGCTGCAGGATGAATACGGGCAAGTGCTGCCAGCGCATTCCATCTCGGCAGGGTTGGATTACCCTGGTATCGGACCGGAGCATTCCTATCTTAAGGATATCGAGCGCGCTACCTATTATCC
>NZ_JBFTQB010000147.1:0-9327 GCF_056398785.1 Paenibacillus sp. 01T422
GTACAAAATACATCACTTTCTCTTTTATCAGCTAAAACTCACAAATTACCTGTACTTTCTACACGTTTCCGAGCCCATCCACGACTGCACATCCCTGCACATCCCCTACAACCAACAAAAAAATCCCCCTCTATCAAGAGGAGGATAATCACCAAAACTATAGCACCGTATCCGGCGACAATGGTGCCGGTCTTTCACAGCTGCTCTGCATCACATAGTGTTTGCCTTCACTGGCTGCATCGTGGAAGCCATGCATAGCTTCCAGCACGTGGTACGCCAGCTCACCATTCGCACGATGCGCTTCACTCTCACCGCTAATTAGCGCTTGCGCCATTGCCGCAACACCCAACCCGCGGCTGTTTTCCTTGTAGCCATGAGACAAAGGAATCGGCTCCCAGTCGGAACCATTTTTACGGATCATCACCTGACCGCCAAATGTGTTCGGATCCGGTACACGTAAAGAACCATGACTGCCATAGATTTCAATGTTCGGCAGCTGCGTGCCGCCCATAATATCAAAGCTAGTAACCAGCGTAGCAATTGCACCGCTATGGAAATCAAGCACGCCCGCAATATGTGTTGGCGTCTCAACCGTGATCTTCTGTCCGCGTTTTTTCTCACTCTTAATTGTACGCTCTGGGAAGCTAATTCCCGTCGAGCCCGTTACGCGGCGAATAGGCCCAAGCAACGCAACTAACGCTGTCAGATAATAGGGTCCCATATCGAACATAGGGCCGCCGCCTTTTGCATAGTAAAATTCAGGATCTGGATGCCAATGCTCGTGACCTTTGCCCATCATGAAAGCTGTTGCGGCAATCGGTGTGCCGATCCAGCCGTCATTGATCAGTTTCACGCATGTTTGAATGCCTCCACCTAGGAATGTATCCGGCGCACTGCCGACCAACAATTCCTTACGGCGAGCCACCTCAAGAATACGCAAGCCCTCTTCGCGCGTAACCGCAAGCGGCTTCTCCACATAAACGTGCTTGCCCGCTTCCAACACCTGAATACAAACTTCAGCGTGTGCAGCCGGAATCGTCAGATTGATGACAATGTCAATATTCGCATCATTCAGAAGCTCCTGAACCGAATAAGCATGAGGAATATTAAACTCTTCCGCCCGTGCTTTTGCTCTCCCCAAATCGATATCCGCGCAAGCAAGCAGCTCAAGATGCTCAAAGTTAGGAATATTTTTCATATAAGCAGCACTAATATTCCCGCAACCGATAATACCAACCTTCATTTTACTCATCTTCTTGCTCCTCCTGTTTGTTATCGTGTCGCCCACAGCAAGCCGCGGCGCATAAGTTCAAGTGTTTCAGGCATCTGTACAATGTTGGCTTGATGGCCAAGCGAGTTATAATACACTTTGCCTTCGCCATAGGTTTTGGTCCAAACGACCGGCATCTCTACATCCCCGAAATCCGTAACCGCATGAACCTGAATGGCAGGATCGACATGCATGTAATACTTTTCAGAGACGACAACGAAATCATCCATTCCCTCTGTAAGAGCATGCTGGCGATCTTTGATCCGCACCGTGTACGTAACACCATCATTGCCCGGATGAGCGACCCATTGACCGCCGACCATGTACTGATATTCGACGTCATTCCGGAAGGAATCTCCCATCCCGCCGTGGCAGCCGGCAATCCCCGTTCCGCCTTCTTTGACTGCGGCAAGTAAAGGTGCCAACTGCTCTTTCTCAATTTTCCCCATCGTCCATACGGGTACAATCAGATCAATGCTTTTTAAACGTTCCGCATCTTTAAAGCTGTCCAGCGTATCAGATACTTCAACGCCATAACCTTCGCCGCGCAATAACCCCTCAAAAATACCTGCCACTTCCTCAGGTTGATGACCATCCCAGCCACCCCAGACAATCAATGCTTGTTTACTCATCTTGGACAAGCTCCTCTCCACTTATGATTAAGCCTAAACCTCGCTAATTTTCACCCAACGGCGCTGCTCAATGGATTGATCCACGGCTTCCAGCACCTCTTGACATTTCACACCATCCACAAAATTCGGAACCGGCTGACGGTCCTCTGTAAGCGCATTCATCAGCTCAACAACCTCGTGCACGAACGTATGCTCATACCCGATGGTATGTCCTGCCGGCCACCAAGCATCCATATAAGCGTGGGACGGATCTGTTGCCAGAACACGGCGGAAGCCCTGAACGTCCTCTTCATCACTTGTAAAATAGACCTGCAGCTCGTTCAAACGCTCAAAATCAAACTTCACGCTGCCTTTACTACCATTAATCTCAAAAGAATTCGTACACCGGTGACCGGGTGCAAATCGTGTTGCCTCGAAGCTCCCCAGCGCTCCGTTCGCGAAACGAGCCATAAACAGCGTCGCGTCATCAACGGTTACTGGTCCGTGCGGCGCATCCTTGCTGCCTTTGGCGCTTAGGCCTGTCATGGAGCTCGGCAGTGGGCGCTCCTTCACGAACGTCTCGCTCATGCCGATGACTTCTGTCATATCGCCGACCAGGAAATGCGCCAGATCGATTAGATGCGCGCCCAAGTCGCCGTGCGACCCAGAGCCGGCAATCTCCTTCTGCAAGCGCCACACCAGCGGGAACGTCGGATCTACGATCCAGTCCTGCAGGAACCAAGCGCGGAAGTGATAGATCTGGCCGAGTCGACCGCTCTCGACCAGCTTCTTCGCGAGCTGCACCGCAGGAGCAAACCGATAGTTGAAGCCGACCATGTGCTTCACCCCAGCTGTTTCAGCCGCCTCCAGCATCTCCCTTGCATCCGCAAGGGTCAGCGCCAGCGGCTTCTCACAGAACAAGTGCTTGCCGGCTTTGGCCGCTGCAAGCGCGATTTCCTTGTGCGCGTCGCTGGGCGCATTGATATCGACGATGTCGATCTCCGGATGCGTGACCAGCTCGCGCCAGTCAGTGACGTAACCTTCCCAGCCGAACTGCTCGGCTGCGATTTTGACCCCTTGCTCATCGCGCCCGCAGATGAGCTTCATTTTCGGCACCGCCGTTTGCGGGAAAAACATATGTAGATCTTTATAAGCGTGGCTGTGCGCCTTGCCCATAAATTTATAACCGACCATACCAATATTGAATGATTTCATAAAATAGAAAGCCTCCTTAAGTGGTTAATCGTACCCTAATCCCTATCTCCCCGCCTCATAGATTCCCGCCTATATATGTGAATTGCTCTTAGRTGATTGACGAATGACCAGTTGAGTTGGCAACTTAATACTATGAGGATTCACGCTTTCCCMCTGCATAACGCGAGTCAATACACTTCTTGCTGCTTCTTTTCCCATCTCATAAAATGGCACATTAATACTGCTGAGCGGAGGGTCGCTGAGTTTGGCAGCATCGGAATCATCGCAGCCAACAACGGCGAAGTCGCGACCTGCTATCCAACCTTTTTCCCGGAGTCCTTGCATCAGGCCGATGGCCATGCGGTCATTTGCGGCAAAAACCGCTTCCACCTGCTCCCGCTGCGACCAAAGCCTCTCGGCTGCTTCATAACCGCTTTTCCGGCTGTAGTTGCCTTCGAGCAGCAGTTCGTGTGGCGTCTGAAGCCCCGCGTCATACATCGCTCTCAGATAGCCTTGAAGCCTGTCCCCGGAGTTGGAGTACTCCGGCGAGCCGTTCAAGAAGGCGATCTTCCGATAGCCCTCCTCCTGCAGATGGCGCACAGCCTGATAGCTGCCTTCAACATGATCAGCATCCACTTCATGAAAGGCTAAACCCTCAAAATGCTGATTAACCAAGCAGAAGGGATGCCCCTGCTCCTGCAGTTGTTGGAGCGATTCTCGCTGCTGCGGTGTATCTCTTGCGCCCAGGATGACACAAGCATCCACTTTCTGCGATCGGTAGAGCCCTGCGTAATCCAAGCTTTCATCCGGCTTCAGCAGCGATAGAAGCATATCATACCCCTGCTCCCTTACTTGCTCGCCGATCCCGCTTAGGATTTCCGCAAAATAATACGCTGAGAACAGATGCACCTTAGGCATATAAGGAAGCACCACCCCGAGATTTCCGCTGCGTCTTCGTGCAAAGCTTTGGGCAATCGCATTCGGATGATAATTCAGCTGGCCAGCCGCTTCCAGAACACGTGCCTTGGTAGCAGGCTTCATGGGCCCGAGCCCATTAAATACACGGGAAACGGTCGCTTCAGAAACACCAGCTAATTCAGCAACCTCTTTTCTAGTCACCATGTAGAAGCCTCCATTTTCGTTACTGAAATCCTTTTATGTACACGCGTACATTTTCTCATTTAAGAGCTATTTTTGTCAATACATAATCACCATTAATTATGCGCCTCACATTTCGACACCAATGCCAATTTCCAACAAATAAAACTAACAAAAAACGACTAATTTCTGTAAAATGATCTAATTTATTATATTGCCTATTCCTTGCCTTTCGTTTTATGATTATGGGTACATGGACAACTATGATGTGGGAATGAGTGATCATAATGAACGTAACCCAGCGACTTCTTCACTTGGCCTCATCAAGAACGATTAGTACTCGGCGGAGTGCGAAAAAAGTGACTCGAAGTCACCTTTTAACTTTGATCAAAAAAGCAGTAAAACGTCATAGCAGCGCTATGCCTGACGCACATATTCAATTCATTCTTATCTTGGATATAGACCGATTTCGACATATCAATTTCTCACTCGGCTACGCTTCCGGTGATTGTCTGCTGGCTGAAGTCACTCATCGACTTCGCTCTGTCTCTAATTGCAGTCTCGCCGTTCGATCCGGAGATGATGAATTTGCGCTGGTTATACACGTACTCCATCAGGAACAGTTGTCCCACATAATTCAGCAGATACAGCAGCTTTTTGAGCAATCGTTTACGATTCAGGAACAGGAATGTTACATTAACGTCAGTATGGGTATAAGTGCAGTAGAGCTAACGCCTGCAACCGTCGAACAAGCGTTGAAGCAAGCTGACCAAGCACTTCAAGCCGCCAAACAGACTGGCAAAAATAAGCTTTTCACCTACCACCCCATGCTTTCACCACAACAAGCCAGCTCCATGGAAATGGAAACCGAGCTGCGCAAAGCTATTATAGAAAATCAACTCATCTTGTATTATCAACCGCGCCTGGAGCTCTCTACTGGCAAAATTATTTGTCTGGAAGCTTTGGTGCGATGGAATCATCCCAAGCTCGGCATGATACCGCCTAACGAGTTTATTCCGCTTGCAGAAGAGAGCGGACTGATTATGCCCCTTGGCGAATGGGTCCTCCGCGAGGCTTGCCTCCAGAAGGTGAGATGGCTCGAAGCTGGTATTTTAGACTATCAGGTTGCTGTCAACATCTCGCCATGTCAATTCCAAGACGAAGGCTTCTCGGATAAAGCTATTCATATCATTGAACAAACTGGCATTAATCCCGCCTATCTGGAGTTCGAAATCACCGAAAGCTCCATCATGCAAAACATGGAAAATACGATAGCTGTGTTAGAGAAGCTCTGCAAGCAAGGAATCTCCATCTCCATCGATGATTTCGGAATCGGCTACTCCTCACTGAATTATCTGAAACATTTTCCAATTCACTGCTTGAAAATCGACCGATCCTTCGTAAAAAATATACATAGCAATAAAGACGATTTAGCAATAACTAACGCCATTATTCACCTTGGCCACGCCCTTAACGTGCAAGTGGTAGCTGAAGGTGTAGAAGAATTGAGCCAGCTTGAAATATTGCGAGAAACCACCTGCACGACGATCCAGGGCTATCTCTTAAGTCCGCCGGTTTCCGTTTACGAAATCGAGCAAAGCTTTCATCGCTATGACAACAGACCGGTTATGATTTCATAACCGGCCGTATGCTTTGGCGTACCTCTGCATTTTCGCAAATATACGCTTATCCCGCAGTCTGCGGAAAATGTAAGGATCTGGACTCGTATTGACCTCTAGAATCCATGGATGCAAATCTTTGTCCAGAGCAACGTCAACCCCTATTTCCTTAACTCCCCGGTACTTCGTATTAATCGCTTTCGCCACGCGTTTCCCGAGCACTTGCAGCTTCTTGACATAGTCATCCCGCTCCCCGGCAGGCAAGTAGCTATGCAGCAGTGTATCAACCGGCTTCAGAGTTCCCCCATTGTGAAAATTCGTCACGATTTTGCTCGGATGTGCCACTCGGCCGATCACGCCAGTTGTTTCCCAATCACGCAAAGGTGTTTGCTGCACCATGATTCGCAGGTCGAAACGGTTCCCTTGATATTTCAGCAAGTGAATCCCTTTCTGGACCAGATAAGGTGTTTTTCCCGTTTTCTTCTTGATGGAGACATACATGTCTTCAAATGTTTTGAATCGTTTCAAACTAACCCCAAGCTGATAGGAATACGGCATAATCGCTCCCTCACCGTCCGACAATTCGACGCGAATCACACCATTTCCGAACATGCCTACGTTGGGCTTAATATAGACCATTTTATGCTGATTCAGCATTTGCTTCAGTGTCTCTGCGGTCATCCATTTCGTCGTCGGCACATACTCCTTTAGAACTGCTGTGGCCTCTACCGCCTTGGTTTTGCCAATCTTACTCATGACATATCTKGGATATCTAACCTTCGTCCGTTTCTTTAGGATTTTTCTCATGTCTTTCCTCCAGCTTCAGTCTATAGAAATCGGCCAGTGATTGCGCTGTGGCCTGCCAGCTGAACCGCTTAACGGCATCGCTCCTAGCCTGCTGCGCTATGCCGCCTGCCCACTTTTTCTGCGTAGCTATGGCCACAATTCCTTGTGCGAAGGCTTTAGGGTTTCTGAAGTCACGGATCAATACCCCATTATGCCCGTGCTGTATGACTTCTTTAATCCCCCCGTTGGCCGAAGCGATTACCGGGAGTCCGGAAGCCATCGCTTCCACGTTCACTAATCCAAAAGCTTCATGCTCTTGCGAAGGACATACGAAGCAATTGGCGAGGCCATACACCTCATGTATATGGCGATGGGGAATATTTCCCAGAAACTTGGTTGGCACTGCAAGCCTTCGCGCCTTTCTCTGCAAGGATGCTCTATACCCTTTCCTTTGCTCCCCGCCAGCAATCAAAAGCTTTAAGCCAGCCACCTTTTTCCTAGCCAAATGTACAGCTTTAATTAATTGTGTAATCCCTTTGCGTTTAATCAGTCTACCGACATAAAGGATATGGAAACCGCGGCCAACGCGGTATTTTCTCCTCAGCCTTAGCTTCATTGCTGCCGATCTGGGCATGAATCGCTTATTATCTGTCCCAAGGTAAATGTGATGCAGCTTGGCGCGGCGCTTGGGAAATAACCGGATTAGTTCCTGCTCCAGTGAGGAACTGTTCGCTACAACCCAATCCACTTTACTTAGCAGTGCCGAGCACTTCGAAATCGAAACATAAGGCGGTTTCACAAACGTTAACGAATGCAAGAAAAGAGAGACGGGACTACGGGGAAACTGGCGTTTAATAGCTGCCGCGAATAGGGGTCTATTGTCTACCTGAACCCAGTCGAATTTCTCGGCCTTCATCGCCTTCATAACTTCCTTCAAGTATTGCTTCGAACTCTCCGCCCGAACCCTTACAATCTTGAGCGAGCCCCTCCGGGTCGTGTTTGTATAAGCACGATGCTGCCTCGATATGATGGTCACGTGGTGCTGTTTGGCAAGCTGCCGGGCAATGGCATAAATGCATATTTCAACGGATCCACCTTTTAGCGGCGGCACTGGAATTTGTTCAGGAGCAATGATCAGTAAATGCACGGTCTCTCATTCACATCCTTAAGGCCTGCGCGCCCTGTATTCGTAACCCGTACTTATTGTATGAAGCAAACCGTTCATCGGCAACTAAAAAAAAAGAGACCGCACGCCAGATTTTACTCTGGTGCACAGCCTCTTCGTGTTATTTAAAGTCTTATGGAGCACTCGTTAGAAACTTCGCGCTTGGGTTCTTTTCTACGGAGGATCTTAGTGCATATTCGCTCTCGAATAAACCGACGTAATTCCCTTTTTTATCCTTTACAAGCTGGGAATTAATACGGAATTTGCTCGGGTCGATCTTCTCATCGACAATCCAGCGAGCGAACTGATAGTTCTGGCGCTGCAGGAGAATATCTACACCATATTCTGATCTCATCCGGTGTTCAAGCACCTCGAACTGCAACTGGCCAACGACACCTAGGATCATATCTTCAAAACCGATCGTCGTGAAGACTTGAATCATACCTTCCTCCGTCAACTGATCAATGCCCTTGAGAAACTGCTTTTGCTTCAGTGCGTTCTTGATCGAAACCTTGCTGAAAAGTTCCGGCGAGAACGTTGGGAGTTCGTCGAAAACGATTGCTTCCCCTTCGCTCAGTGAATCTCCAATACGGAAAATGCCTGGATCGAACAAACCAATGATATCACCAGGGAATGCCTGTTCCACGATATCGCGGTCTTGCGCCAGAAACTGCTGGGGCTGAGCCAGCTTGATATCTTTGCCCATACGGACATGCTTAACCAACATGCCGCGCTCGAATTTACCGGACACAATGCGAAGGAACGCAACGCGGTCGCGGTGAGCTGGATTCATATTCGCTTGAATTTTGAAAACGTAGCCCGAGAACTTTTCTTTGGTAGGCTCGATTACACCTGCCGTACTATTGCGCGGTTCCGGCTTTGGCGCCAGCTGCAGGAAGTTCTCCAGGAACGTCTGCACACCGAAATTGTTCACGGCACTTCCGAAGAATACAGGCGTAAGTTCGCCCTTCAGCACCTTCTCCATATCGAAGGGGTCACCCGCTACGTCCAGCAGTTCAATGTCATTGCGTAGTTGTTGATGCAAGAATTCGCCGGCAATTTGGCGAACCAGCGGATCGTCCACGCCTTCTACCTTGCGTACTTCAATTTCTTTGTGATCCTCACCATTGTATAGTTCCAGCTGCGACTTACCGCGATCATACACGCCGCAGAACTGTTTGCCTGACCCGATCGGCCAGTTCATTGGATAGGAGCGAATGCCGAGCACTTCTTCCAACTCTTCKAGAAGCTCGAATGGATCGCGTCCTTCGCGGTCCAATTTGTTAATAAACGTAAAGATCGGAATGCCGCGCATCCGGCAGACTTGGAATAACTTCTTGGTCTGTGTCTCGACCCCTTTGGCCACGTCAATCAACATCACCGCGCTATCCGCAGCTGTAAGTGTCCGGTACGTGTCCTCACTGAAGTCTTGGTGACCAGGTGTATCCAGAATGTTAACCCGGTGCCCTTCATAGTCGAATTGCATCACACTGGACGTAACGGAAATTCCACGCTGCTTTTCAATTTCCATCCAGTCAGACGTTGCGTGCTTGCTGGCTTTGCGTCCTTTGACCGTTCCTGCCA
>NZ_JBFTQB010000148.1:0-12548 GCF_056398785.1 Paenibacillus sp. 01T422
ACCATAGTGTGCTATCAAATGCTTGTAAATATGAGTCAGTTCGAATTAGTTTTCGCCATAAATATTTAATGTGATGTAAGAGTTGCGTAATAACGTTTAAATTTGACAGAGTAAATTAATACATAGATTACGATAAGCGCGGCAACCGAATTTAGAACAACTAAGGAGAAGTTCAAACTAAAAAATTGAGTCAGCACTCCGACTCCAATTGGAGGAATAATGAATCCCGCATAGGCACACAAGTAAAAAGCCGAGATGACTCGTGGCCGTTCCTCTGGCTTCGGCAATTGACCAGCGAACCTTAAAGCGGCTTGAAATGACCAGCCAGCGCCAATCCCTTGAATGAGCATGCCAGCCCAAAGTAAAAATAAATTTTCTTTTTGCCCCGAAAAAACAGTAATCCACGGTCCGATGGCTAGGAACACGATACCAATACGCAACCGCGTAACCGGGTTTTGGACCCAAGGAAAGAATTGTATTAAGCCCCCCACACCTAGCAGCATTAACATTAGCAACCCCGCTATAGAAAGGTTAGAGGTATGAATGACGTTTTTAACAAAAGAAGGGATCAGAGATAATACAATGCCTCCTAGCATGAAAAAAGTAAACGCAGGAAGCCCAATTATTGAGAAAAAGTGGGAACGAATATTGTCGGGAATACCCAGTGAGACCTTCACTTTTGGCGGTTTTTGTGAATCTTCCAGCTTCGGTAATAGTTCCAGGAGTACCCAAGAGGCCACTAACATGACGAGCAAGAACCAAAATGGCATACGCAGCGGCTGAACATGTATATATTGCACGACTAAACCTGAGATAGCTGGGCCCATGCCAAAGCCAAGGTTCACAATTACACCTGAGAACTTGATTGCCGTACTCACTTTATTGGAAGAGGTCTGTTTTAATAGAAAAGCAGTGGCCGTACCTGTAAAAGCACCATATGCGATGCCTTCCAGAATCCTTGCCAAATAGAGCATCCAGACGTTATGGCTCATTATAAAGAGCAGCGTCGATACAATGGATATCCATATACTTATGCGAAGCACCCTTTTTAATCCCCAAGAGTTCCCTTTGGCTCCAACGATAAGCAAGGTAGGCAGCAAAATCACGGCATAAACCGCGAACAAAATGGTGATTTCCAGGGAGCTTAGTTGATAATATTTCCCATATAGAGGGAACAAAGATGATATATACGTAGCTCCGCATGACATCATAAGAACAATCCAAAGCATTCTTTTCATACAAGCCTCTCTCCTCTCAATTACTATTAATAGTTCAGCCTGAGAACTCTTTTTGGGATAAAAAGAGACAGATCTGTATCATACTCCTCCATAAATAATACAGACAGATCTGTACCATGTCAATGGTATGTATAGCTTACAAAGCCAGAAAAAAAAGCCTTAGCCGACTAACAGCCAAGGCTATGTGCATTAGTGACCCATCATCATCGCAGGATCAGGATTCTCTCCACCAGCGGTTCCTTCTTCTTTCTGCTTCTTCGGTTTACGCAAAATGAGTGATAGTGCGACACCCGCGGTTGCGATGCATGCGGACAAGAAGAACGTATCGCCGTAACCCTGTACCACGGCGTTCAGCGGATTCGCTCCCGCTCCTGCGCTTGCGGTGTAAGAAGCGATTTGCGATGTCAGGTAGCCTGTCAGACCCGCGACTGCGAATGAAACAACGACTTGCTGAGCAGCTGTTGTCAGAGGTGTGACGCGGCTCACCAGATTTCGCGGCGCTGAGTTCAAGACATGTGTGTTGAGCGGCATCATGGAGAAGCCCATGCCTAGACCCATGATGCAGATGCACAGGATGATAACCCAGAGCGAGGTATCCACCTTGATGCTGGACAGCAAGAATAAAGCAACCGATACGGCAGCTAGGCCACTGAAGGCGAGCGGGCGAGCGCCGATCTTATCAAACAGCCGGCCGCTGATCGGCATGCCGATTCCCGCGAATATCGCTTGCGGCATCAGAATCCAACCTGTTTCAAGCGCGGTATAGTGCATGACACCTTGTAAATAAAGGGGTACAATCAGCATTGCGCCGAACAATGCGAGCTGTACAATCCACGTCAAGATGATACTGCGTGTAAAATCGGAAGACTTGAACACTTTCAGCTCCAGCAATGGATGCTTCTGATTTAGTTCCACGAAAATAAAGATAATGAGCGCTATGCCGCCGACGGTCAATCCCGTGATCGCCGAAGTGGAAGACCAGCTAGTTCCTCCTTCGCTCACGCCGTACGCCAGCACGGAGAAGGCAATCGGCGCGAGGCACATACCAAGGACATCCAGATGCGGCGCCTCATGACGGGCGGATTTCGGCAAATATTTATACCCGAGGATGAAGGCGATAATGCCGATTGGCAAATTGATGATAAAAATCCAGTGCCAGCTGACAGAATCGACCAGCCACCCGGATAGCACAGGACCGAACGCCGGTGCCATCAGCATGGGAATGCCGAGTACGCCCATGATGGATCCACGGCGCTCAGGAGGCGCTAGCTTGAACACCATGGCCATCCCGATTGGGGACACCATGCCGCCTCCAAGACCTTGAATGACGCGGTAAATGATTAGCTGTTCCGGCGTTTGAGCGATGCCACATAGCACAGATCCGATCGTAAACAAGGCGATCGTAATCATGAAAATTCGCTTGGAGCCGAATTTATCGGTCAACCAGCCTGCAAGTGGGATGACGGCAGATAAGGCCAGCGTATAGCCGGTGACTGTCCATTGGATCGTCTTCAGATCGGTGTTGAAGTATTCCACGAGTTTTGGGATTGCATTATTGACCACCGTGCTGTCTAAAATAACCATAATCATGCCGACAATAATGGCTATGAGCGGCGGCAGAATGGCTTTCAGCGAGAAGTCGTTCCCTTCGGCTGCCGCTGGTTTTGCTTGTTTAGAAGCTGACATAGGTCCCTGCTTTCTGCTCATCGAGCTTGGATGATTGAAAATGATGGTTAAGGAACTATGAATCTGTGTTCTTCGATGGACGCGCAGATAGGGGCGTTGTTTGGACTCTATTTTAATTTGTCAATTAAGCTATCAATTATACCTAAAATCAAAAACAAACTATCACTTTATGCAAATTGGTATTATTGCCATTTTCTTGATGTGCCATGGTCGATGCAACGCACAAATAAGACCTGCTTGATCAGCAGGTCTTGAATATTTATAGAAGTAGATTAACAAACTACACCAAAGGCCGAAGTAGCCCGGTCATTTCTTTTTCCGTTTTTGTTTGCATACTAAATTCCTTTCCAAACATCAGATAGCATTTTAAAAATGTATCCCTTTAGATTGCTTATGATTTTTCAATATATAGTTAACTTTCTCCGCACTCATCATCATCAAAAGAATTCCAAAACGTTCTGGCGTTTCATGCAGCAGACCAGGGTAAATAGGGGCAAGCCCCAGTCCAATAAATATGAGCCCAACCATGAACAGCTGTGGCAAAGGAAGGAACAGCATTAATCCACCAGCAATAGCCAAAATCTGACCATACCGAATAAGAATACGATTATGGACTTTGAGAGTAAGAAAACCAGTAATCAGCCTTCCAATAGTTATTCCTCCATAGTACATAGAAATCCCAATGGCAGCTGTCTCTGCAGTCATATGTTTCACACCTACCAGATAGCTAGCTCCCCATAATCCTACCGTGGATTCAACCCCACAATAGAACAAGAAAGCGACTAGCGTGTTTTTAACACCTTTGATCTGGAGGAGATTACTGGTGGAACTACCTGCAGGTAGTATCCGTTCAGATTCGACTTGATTTTGTTGAAACTCACTGTCTTGAATCTTCACTTCCCTAAGAACAGCGATACGCTTCCATAGGGGAAGAGCAGCAAGCAGTATGACTGCGAGTGTGAACTGAATCATCGATACCGCTGAGTAACCGTCTCTCCATGAGTTATGTTCACCGATAAAATATGAAATAATTATTGGCCCGGTAGTGGCCCCTACTCCCCAAAAACAGTGCAGCCAGTTCATATGATGCGCTTTATAATTCTCAGCTACATAATGATTAAGTGCTGCATCAATAGCTCCTCCGCCTAGACCAAGAGGGATGGCTAAGAAGACAAGCCAAGTTAGTGAAGGTGCCATAGAGAAACCAAGCAGCGCACCAGCAGTAAGGACACAGCTAATCAGCGTAATTTTGCCCGTCCCTACTCGTTGGACCAAACTCCCACTCAGTAGACTGGATACGATGGTACCTCCCGCCACAATCATGGATAAGATCCCCGCGAAGCCAAATGGAGAGCCCAGATCGAGCCGCATTTCAGGCCATGCTGATCCTAGCAAAGAATCTGGAATTCCTAGGCTAATAAATGCTAGATAGATAATAGTTAAAAACATCGTTGCCATAATATCACTTCTTCCTTCTAGAAAGAATTATTTAAATTTACTTAAAGATCTAATTCTTTCTATCAACAATCAGTAATCATTAAATTAAGCGCTAAATGCTGCAACCCAATCAAATAATCCTGTCTCCAATTACTCATCAAAAGCTTAGGCAAATGTTCCTGCGGGATGTAAGCCGAAGCTCTTTCAGCGATCCTGTTCAAGAGTACTTCGTCTACTTCATCGTCACAGAAAACCACAGTCCGAGGGTTCAGTATGGCTGCGAATGTAGCAATTAAACGTGCGATGGCATCCGTTTGGTTGTCACCAGCTAACAACATACGGCGATTGCCTTGACCCATCTGTAGCGCTTGCAGAAAGGATTGATTTTCAAACTGGGGGACGAAAGAAATCTCACCTGAGAAAAACGTGCTACCTCGCACAACATTGCCGTTAATCATAATTCCGGAGCCCGGTCCATTTTGACCGAAATATAGATAGACCAGCGACTCGTTCTCAAGCTCGTAATTCGATGCATACCCAAGTACCGATGCATTCATATCATTTTCGACGACGACCGGTATTTGAAATTTGGATTCGAATTCTCCTTTCAAATCATAGTTAAAGAATTGCTGATAGGGCGGGATAAAGATGATTTTCCCATTATTAACGGCACCTGGAACCCCGATAGCAATTGAACGGAGCCTTGGGTATTTCTCAATTAACGTTTCAATAAGATCCGCAAGCGGTTGYTCATCTTGTTGTAACACACTTGACTCAGTTCCCTGCTCCTTGACCTCCCCAATACAGTTAAATATCGAATAATTGGTCTCATTCTTTTCAATAAAAATGGCAAGTCCCAACATATATTCTGGATCATAGGTATAGCGTTTTGCCCTTCTGCCACCATTAGAATCATCATCACTTGTATAGCGGATCTCTCCGTCTTTCTCCATCTGAGCCATAAATTTGCTTATTGTCGGAAAGCTTATCCCCAATCGTTGGCTGAGCTCCGCTTTCGTAGCACTACCCAGCGTGATCAGTCCTGCTCGAATCCGATAAATTAACGGCTCCCTTAACTCTTTCGTCTTAAAAATGTTCGTCACGGATATCAAAACCTTTCATTAGACAAAGTAATGAGTACTTATTAAACTGTTTTAATAAGTTTAGATCATCTTATCAGAAGTCTCGAGTAAGGGCAATACAAGTTTAGTTGTTTTTCTTATGGCATACAAAAACAACCATTTTCTCGCCGAGGGGGCCTCTTGACTGAAGGAATGCTTATTCTGTTCGAAATGACGGTCGATAGTTAACAAAAAAAGTCCCGATGACTGTATTAGCTCACCGGGACTAACTAAGAGATTACTACTTAGGACAAAGCTTTACTCCACTGTCACACTCTTCGCCAAATTCCTTGGCTTATCAACATCATTCCCACGCGCCAAGGACGCATAGTACGATAGCAGTTGCAACGGAATAACCGACAGTGCTGGGGAAAGAACATCCAGCGTTTTCGGAATAACGAACGTGCTGTCTACTGACTTCACCAGCTCGTGCTCGCCTTCAACAGCGATTCCTAGCACATTTGCTCCGCGCGCTTTTACTTCTTTAATATTGCTGACCGTTTTCTCCAGCAACTCAAGCTGAGTACCAAGTGCAATCACAGGAACGCCATCCTCAATTAGCGCTAGCGTACCGTGCTTCAATTCACCTGCTGGATAAGCTTCAGAGTGAATATAAGAGATCTCTTTCAGCTTCAGAGAGCCTTCTAACGCAACCGCATAATCCAAACCTCTGCCGATAAAGAAGAGGTTATCATGTTTAGCCATCTCTTCTGCTACGACTTTCAGAGCCTCTGCTTGAGCAAGAATCTCTTCTACTTGTTCAGGCAACTGTTTCAAAGCTGTAATCATCTCAGCAATTTCCGCTTCCGTTTGTGTCCCAATTGTTTGTGCCAAATGGATACCAAGCAGATAGAAAGCAATCAACTGAGACGTGTAAGCTTTTGTTGATGCTACCGCAATTTCTGGTCCGGCCCAAGTCGTGATAATATCGTCCGCTTCACGAGCAACTGAGCTTCCAACAACGTTCGTAATCGCCAGAACATGCGCGCCACACCGCTTCGCTTCACGAAGTGCTGCTAGGGTATCCGCTGTTTCACCGGATTGGCTAACAACAATCACTAGAGTATCCTTCGTGATAATTGGGGAACGATAACGATATTCGGACGCAACATCCGTCTCAACCGGAATTCGCGCCATTTTCTCAATCACGTATTTCCCAACCATCCCTGCATGATATGCAGTTCCACAGGCCACAATATGCACACGATTGATCTTGCGGATTGCTTCCGCTGTGATCGACAGCTCATTTAACGTTACTTTGCGGCCGTCCGTAGCAATACGACTTCCCATAGTATCTCGATAAGCTTTAGGCTGATCGTAGATTTCTTTCAACATAAAGTGATCGAATCCGGCTTTTTCCGCCGTAATAATGTCCCAATCGACATGAAACATTTCCCTGGAAATAAAATTTCCTTCCAAAGTCATTAATTCGACACCATCACGCGTCAAAAGCGCCATTTCGCCATCATTAAGAATAAAAACATTACGCGTATATTCGAGAATAGCCGGGATATCAGAGCCAATGAAGTTCTCGCCTTCACCGATACCGATAATTAATGGGCTAGCTTGACGTACGGCAACAAGACGATCCGGTTCATACTCTGTTAAGACACCTAATGCAAATGCGCCTGTCATTTGTTTTACGGCTTTTTGAACGGCTTTAAGGATATCTCCCTCATATAAATCAGCAATAAGGTGCGAAATCACTTCTGTGTCTGTTTCAGAGATAAACTCATGGCCTTTAGCCGTTAGCTCTTCTTTCAGAGAAATGTAATTTTCAATGATCCCGTTATGCACAACAGAGAACTTCAACGAATTATCCGTATGAGGATGCGAATTCACATCTGACGGCTTGCCGTGCGTGGCCCAACGGGTATGTCCGATCCCAACGCTTCCGTTCAGAGGGGTTTCCTCCAGCTTGGATTCAAGATTCGCGATACGGCCCTTTGCTTTCTTAATTTCCAGACCATTTGCTGTATACACGGCTACACCTGCAGAGTCATAGCCCCGATATTCAAGCTTTTTCAGCCCTTCCAGCAAAATTTCCTGAGAATTACGCTTTCCAATATAACCAACGATTCCGCACATAGTGTAGTACCTCCATAGTTTTATAAGCCTATTCAACAAGGCTATTTTTCAAAGATCCAAATTCAATATATAAACGATTATCTATAAGTTCGCATAATAAAAAAACGGACGTTGGATACTTGTCAGCCCGGTCGCCCAAGCGTTTTTGCTCTCCAACTTAACGGCATTCCTAATGCCGGAAGGTCCCCGCCGAATGTTTCGAACACCTTCACCTCGTCAACTCACCTGCGTAGTAGTAGCTTTTACTACATTCCCGTTCCGCCTGCGAGTTCTGGCGCTATTTGTAAATGAATTACCTCTATCCTGCCTTTCCTTCTTGAGTAAATACATCATATTCATTTTTCAGTCATCGTGCAACTTATTTTTTCTATCAAAATCCCCCTATTCGCCCAAAAAAGCACACATTAATGCTAAAAAGCGCGAAAGGGGAACTTCAACAAACGTTAACTCACCAAATGGCTAAACCAATTGCTCTTGGATAACCTTCGCAATATCATACACATAAGCCTCAACTTGCTCTTTATCCGGACCTTCCGCCATGACGCGGATTAACGATTCCGTTCCCGAAGGACGCACGAGAACCCGTCCGTTATCTCCAAGCTCAGCCTCCACCTTACGAATGGCTTCTTCGACGACCGAATTATTCTTCAGCTTACTCTTATCTGTTACACGAACATTCACGAGCAGCTGCGGGAATTTACGCATAATGCCTTTTAGTTCACTCAGTTTATGCCCTGATGCAACTATCGTGTTCACCAACTGAAGAGCAGTTAGAATACCATCTCCCGTCGAGATGTAATCGAGGAAAATAACATGCCCGGATTGCTCTCCACCTAGGTTATAGCCGCCTTTGCGCATCTCTTCCATGACGTAGCGGTCGCCTACTGCCGTTTGCAGTGCTTTAAGACCTGCTTTTTCAATCCCTTTGAAAAAGCCGATATTCGCCATCACCGTCGTCACAATCGTGCCGTGGTTCAGCTTGCCTGCGCGGTTCAGCGCATCCCCTAGAATGCTTAAGATGAAGTCTCCGTCGACTTCCTCGCCCTTCTCATCAATCGCGATCAAGCGATCCGCGTCTCCGTCAAAAGCAAGACCAATGGCTGCGCCATGTTTCACCACTTCTTCGCGAAGCTTCTCAGGATGCGTAGAGCCGCAGTTATCGTTGATATTGCGGCCATTCGGCTCAGCGCCGATGGTGATGACTTCCGCTCCCAGCTCGCGGAAGATCGTAGGTGCCAGCTCATAGGCTGAGCCATTCGCGCAGTCAAGGACCACCTTGTATCCAGCGAAAGACTCGGATACAGTCTCTTTCAAGAACGCCAGATAATCAAGCTTCGCATCTGCGTTATCTGAAACCGTACCGATTTCGCCGCCAACTGGGCGAGGCAATTCATCTACAGCTGCATCCAGCAGCTGTTCAATCTCAAGCTCCGTCTCATCCAATAGTTTGAAGCCGTCGCCCCCAAAAAACTTGATGCCATTATCCTCAACCGGATTATGGGAAGCGGAGATCATAACGCCTGCATCCGCTCCGAGCTTTTTCGTTAAATAAGCCACCGCTGGTGTACTAACAACACCAATGCGAATAACCTCAACACCAATAGATAGCAAGCCTGCTACGAGGGATGCCTCCAGCATCGGACCCGAAATACGTGTATCTCTCCCGATCACGACTTTCGGATGCTTAGCCTGTCTTGTTAATACATACCCGCCGCAGCGGCCAACCTTGTAAGCTAATTCTGGTGTCAATTCGTCATTAGCGACGCCGCGCACACCATCTGTACCAAAATATTTCCCCATGTCTCTTTTCTCCTCTTGTCTCATCCCATTATGGATTTGTTGCTTTTGGTGGTGCACTTGGTGATGCACTAGGTGCTCCATTTGCTGGTGTATTTGCAGGTGCTTTCTCGCTGATTTCTACAGTTGCCTTCACTTCTTGCGGTGATCCAAGCTTCACATAGGTTGGAAGGTTCAGAGTAACCTTCAATTCATGCTTTCCTGGCGGTAAATTACTTACATCCAGAATAGCCTGAATGTCCTGCACCTTTAGTTGATCTATGATGGTAGGAGCTCCTTCAACCGTTATGTTCAGCTGCGCCGTTTCCGGCGTCGTCACCTTCGTTACATAGTTTTCATTTGCACCGATGATGGTAATCGGGACATTCTCCAAAGCTCTGGTACTAGAAGGAACAATCTCAACCTTCACAGTAACTTTGGCAGGATCCAGTTGTGTTACTTTATTCCTCAAAGGAATGTCCAGTGAATATTCTTTTGATTCCTTCAAATCTTGAATWTTCAGCTGTGGACCCTGATAAAATTCCATCCGATCCACAACATCCTGAGTACCATACACCGTAACTTTATCTGGACTTTGCGTTACCATCGAGATGGCAAAGCCTTTTGGCGGCTCTCCGCTTATCTTTAACTGCAAAGGTATCGTCTGGAATGGACTTGTTATCGGGACCTCAACATCCACCACTGGCGGATTCATATTCACCGCAACTTCTTTGCCTTCCTTATCAAAAGCTTGCAGCTTAACTTGCTTCGTTACAGCAGACTGAGCCTTGTCGACGGAAACCTCGCCGCGTACATTCTCGATCTGTTCAAGCTTGCTCGTTTGCGCAGTAATGTACACTTTGTTAGGCTTCACAATCGGTTGGCCTGCTTTCAGCCCTGCTGATGGCGTGCCCTTAACATTGATAACGACAGGCACTTCTTTCATCTGCAGCTCTTCAATGATGAYGTGAACCGTTCTAGGGACAATCTGCACTTCGACATCGGAAGGGAAACCCACTGGGCTTAACGTAAGTTGATGATCTCCTTTGCCCACCTGGGTCAAATCAAGCTCGATCTGGTACGTATTGCTGGTTGTGACCTTCTTCACCGAAGATTCCTTCCCACTCAGAATAACCTGTACATTGGAAGGTGCCATCGACGAAATATGATAATGAGTTTCATCGTATTTCGTTGTAATGGCCACATTATTAATCGTTTCTTCCCGTTGTCTGAGGGGTGAGCTTTGAGATAAATTCGTCTCCTCCATATGCACAACAACCCACAGCAGAATGCTAATTACAAGCGCAACGATGCGCACAACATTCGTATTACGCAACCATTTATCCATTCGAACGCCCCCTCCACTTCAAGAAAGGGTTCTTCTCATTTGTCTTCGCCTTTGGCTTAAGCTCTTCGAACAATTTCGCGATCAGGGATTCCTCTTTAATATCCCGCACAATGTGCCCGTTCATCGTCAAAGAGATCTGGCCGGTCTCTTCCGATACAATGATACACATCGCATCAGAAACCTCGCTCATTCCAATAGCAGCGCGATGACGCGTGCCTAACTCCTTGGAGATGAATGGATTTTCAGACAACGGCAAGTAACAGCCCGCGGCCATTAATTGCCCTTGACGAATAATAACCGCTCCATCGTGCAATGGCGTATTCGGAATGAAAATATTAATCAACAGCTCAGCGCTGATTTTGCTCTCTATGGCAATACCGGACTCCACGTAATCCGTCAAACCGGTTTCTTTCTCAAACACAATCAAGGCCCCTATCTTTCTTTTGGCCAAATAATTCGCAGCCCGTATGACTTCACTGATTCGTTTGTTTACATCCTGATCTTCTTCGCTTGAGGAGCGGCTAAATAGCTTTCCGCGGCCTAATTGTTCCAAGGCTCGTCTAAGCTCGGGTTGGAAAATAATAATAACGCCCAATACCCCAAACGTAAAGGTTTGATTCATCATCCACTGCAGCGTACTGAGTTTAAACCAAATGCTAAATACCCATGTAATGACGACAACAAGAATACCCTTCATGAGCTGAATGGCCCTTGTCCCACGAACTAACAGGATCAATTTATAAATCACATAGCTAACGATCAGAATATCAACGATATCCTTAGCCGAGATGCTCGTGAGTAAGTCCATTATTATTCTCCCCCAGGCGACTGAACACAGTGATCTCTCTATACCTAGAATCATAACATAATCCTAAGTATACTTCTATTTTTCTCTCTTTATCTGAGTGTTTCCCAGTTGATTTGGTTCAATGTACCTAAAAAAAAACGCCCCCTTCGGCTCAAAGCCAACGGCAGACGTTTCAAGCTAATTCGAGAGCATCCCTACGAACTCGCCTAATTTATACCAAACCCAACCAATTGCTTCATTCACCTGTGTAACTTGACCCGAAATATGCGCGGTAGACGCTAAATTAAGTGTGCCATCGATAACAGTTAAGTTACCTGTTACATCACCTTCCACCTTCAGCGTTCCCCGTTGTACAACGAGATCTCCTTGCACAGTATGCCCCTGAGGTACAATAACCGTATCCCCTTGGATAATTACATCCTGTAGGTTGCTTCCTTTGACCATCAAGTTCGTATCATCATTCCACATCGACATGAAGCTACCGAACATGACCGCGCCGAAAACGACAGCTACCGAACCAGCAGGATGCCTGCGAATGAAGTCCATCCAGCCATTTCTTTGCTTCATTGGAGGCAATCCGCTCATAATCTGATCTGTCAGCGTATCAGAAGCTCTTAGTGGTGGCAGCATTCTAACCAGCGCATCTGTTTTCTCTAATTGTTTGAATAAAGCATGACAGGCCTGACAAGCAATCAGATGTTCTTTTAACAGCCGAGAATCCGATCCTTGCAAATCACCGTCTAGATATTCATGTATGAGCGGGAGGGCTTCTTTGCAGTTCACCGGGCAGCCACCCCTTTCTTAGACTTTTGCATGTTGTGATATACCATACGTTTCGAATTTAAATATGTTTCACCTTGGAACAGGATTTGTATTGGCATCTTGTTCCTCCTGCTCTAACCGTTTACGTAGATACTCTCGCCCGCGGTGTACACGTGTTTTGATTGTTGTTACAGGCATCTCCAGCACCTCTGAGATCTCCTGAAGAGACATGTCCTGCAAATAGCGTAAAATGACGATTGATTTATATTTTTCCGGTAATGTAT
>NZ_JBFTQB010000149.1:0-9312 GCF_056398785.1 Paenibacillus sp. 01T422
CCGTTGGTATAGGACTGTCCGGTCACGTCGTTCCACATGATAATGTCTTGACGGCCGCCTGTTGCTTTCGCATCATTGATCTGTAAATCAAATCCAATGGCACGATTAGCTGCAGGAACACTTGCCTTAAAAGGAATTTTAGTCTCAATGTAATAGCCGCCATCTACGACTTTGGCAAAAGACTCAAACCCCGCACTGATACTGCCTGGATTAAAGCTTTTCTCATTGAGATAATTAACACGGTATTGTCCCATACCTGTGCCGTAAGTGGTTTGTTTACTGTTAGTCTCATCCACAAAGATTTCGACAGAGTCTTTCTCATACGCGTTGCTGCTGCTGCTGTTCAGCACAGGGTCTTTTACACGTACCAGTACATACAGGTTATTATTGTCCCATAGCACTTTACCTGAGCCGTCCGTCGGACCGTTCGTCATTGTCAGATGCTTAAGGATCGGCAGCGTGGCGGTCGTATTCCAGAGTGGGTCGAGCTCGGAGCCGCCGATAACAGGCGTTCCGTATACGGCGGTACTAACTCCGCTTGGTATCAATTGGAGCGCTTTGATCGCGTCACGCAGCGCGTAATAGGAATTGTCCACCGCTGCTTGCCCGATCTCACTATTTGAGACAGCAGTTTTGGCCTCACTTAATGCGCTTGCAAAAGCGTTCCATGAATTGCTTGTGTAAATTTGAGAGTCTTTGTTATTGGCGCCCTCAATCAAGGCGGTTAGCAAGGTTTTATCGACCGCTGAGACAATAGGGTTTGCTGGTCCACCACGGCCAGCTTTAACATCGTTAAAGTATGTTTCTACTTTCGTAATTTCGTCAGCTGTCAGCACCCTATTGTAGATGAGAATCTGCGAGACTCTGCCCAGGAAGCGGTAAGGGGTTGCAGCCGCCATCGTGTAACCTACGCCCAGATCCGAGCTGTTTCCTAAAAGCGCCTTAGCGTTGGTTCCAGTGCCGATGACATTGTTATTAACATAAACGGCTCTATTAGTTCCGTTAAGCTGCGCCCGAACGCTGGCCAGACCATCAGTGGCTGTTGTTGTAATTTGTTGCCCGCCGCCCGATACGCTGCCATCCGTGTTACCAAAGCGGATGTTAACTCTGTTTGTTCCTACACCTAGATTAATACCGCTCCAACCGCTGTTGGCCGCCCAAGTTTGGTAAGCCTCGTTCAATCCGAAATAAACAAGACCATTTTGGTCACTGGAGTTGTTGGCTGTAGTTGTTGGTCTAACCAGCGTGTATATCGTCATCTGCGTACTACCGTTATAATTTTTAAAGCCTGCAGCTTTTAGCGGCCTTGACATCGCTGCGAAATCTACATAGTCGTATCCATCGTTCTTTAGCGTAGGGTTACCGTTTGGTGTTCCAAGATTATCACCACCGCTGCCGGGGACGTTCGCTGGGACAAGCTTCGCCGGGACGCTTCCCATATTTGTCCATCCAGTCACGTTGCCACTGCCATCTTTTTCCACGCCCTCATCAGCCTTGAGCCATACGTCAAGACCATCTCTAGGAATATCGACAGGCGTCATATCGCGCACTACTACACGAGCGTGCGACTGGCTGAGAACATCGCCTTCTTTCGACCGTACATAAATAATGTATGGACCGGGCAACTTTGGCGCAGTTATTTCTATCATGTTGCCAGAGGCCATTGTTTCCTTGTCGCTTTCAATAAAATTTCCGTCGCTCGATGAGGAAATCCATATCTGTTTTGTGGCGTCGTCCAAATCGTACGCAAACCTGACTTTCCCGCCGGGGGCTACTGACACGTCAGCCGAGAGCAGCCTATTCGCCACCGATACTGTGGTGGTAAAGTTGAGGGTTATTGCAGGCGTCGAAGTGCTGCCTACCAAGGTCCAGCTTCCTTCGGTGCTGATTTCGTACCCATTCGCCACAGGCTTGCCGTTAAGCGTAAAGGTGTAATCATTGCTCAAAGTCAGTTTAAGCGGACGTACCGCTGAAACTTCGTAGTTTTTCCCATTTTCCACATTGGCTGCTGAACCGCTCGCGTCGACGTATATTGTATACTTGGAAGTGGCCGTTTCTCTGCCGTCTCCATATTTAATATATAGTTTGTATTCTCCTGCGGCAGACGGAGCGTTGATTGACTTTACATCGCCGGCAGCTTTTGTCATCGTATTGCCTTCATTAAAGACAGTTGTGTTTGTGGGCGCGACCCAAACTGTGTCTTGAGCTTTTAGCAGACCCCTGCGGTTCAGCTTTTCACCTTTACCCATGATGACGTTGGAAGCCAACTCAAACTCGGTATCGGCAATGAGGCTCCTTGGGATCATCTTCGTGTATTCGTTGGTAAGGCCCGAATTCAAAACGATTTCGTTGCCCTTAAGTGGCCAAATGCGGCTTGTGCTTTTGTAATTGTCATAAGTAGTCCTCGGGGCGCCATTCTGGTTGTTATCCCCATCCACGTAACCTTGGACCATAATCATATCGCTTTTGCGCTTCCAATTGTTAAACTCAATAAGACGGCTCTGTCCGGGGGCATAAGAGAGCTTTGACTGCACAACGTTGCCAATCATCTTGATGAACGTGCTGCCTTCGTCGGGATGGAACCCGTTCATCCAGTTGTTGGAGGTCGTGGGTTTGTCCGTTGGATTCGGGTTAAGGAAGTTGTAGTTCATCTCGGTGAAATTCGTCCAGTTGTCAGAATTCCAGTTACTATTCTTGTTAGTGACGGGGTCGTTTGTCAAAGGGTAGACGGTGTTGATGGTGTCCCATGTCCCTCCGCCCGGTAAGTTACCCGGATCGCCCTGCCGTCCCAGTGAGTAAATGGCTCCGGAGTCATTAACTACCGTGCAAATTTCCTCTACCCGGTTAAAGTTTATTTTGTTATTCCTCGAGGTCGTAGATATTGCTGGAGACCTTGCGATGCTCGTTTCACTCGTACCATTGTAAGGGCCGCCAGTCTTGTTGGTACCTTGGGCGGTAAAGCCGAACCCATCATACTCGTCCCAACCCCAGCCGATGCTCATGGCGCCGTAAGTGGTGTCATAAATGTAGTTGTGCAGTACCTGCATATTCGTTGTGTAGAAAGAAGCCAGTGCGTTAGCGCCTGGGAATCCGTAGCAGGTCCTGTACAAAAAGTTATTTGTAATATAAATATTCTCCGGCACGGCTTCCGTACCCGCCGTAAATTTTTCCTTATCAACGCCGGCCCAGTTCCTTATAGGCGTGCCAGAGAGCGAAACACTAGATTCATGCGTAATCGCCACATCGTTTTCATAGATATGCTGCGGATGTCCGATTACAATGCCAGAAGCGAGCGTATCTACGATATAGTTGCCCGAGATTTCGATATCCTTGGCATCGTTTTCTACATGGATGCCATTAAATCCGGTAAGCCCAATCTCGCCGTTCAGCACTTTGATGTTCCTCGCTGCGTTGATCATGACAGCTGCCGGCGGTATGTCATACCCTCGGTAGAAAGTCTCATGCCAGTTTATGCTGCTGGGGAAGTAAACCTTGTTCACGATAGAGCCCTGAACGGACGCATAACCACGGGAACTGGTCGTTACCGGACCGGATCCGTCGCTAAGTGTATATGTGCCCGTCAGTTCAGTCAGTTTGTAGTCGGTATGGGCAAACTTTAGCCCATTGAAGGTTATGTTTTTGACACGTCCATCATCCGAGCCCGCAACAGGGTTTAATCGATCTCCTACAGGGATTCCTCTGATGTCGAGGACCGTCTCAAGCCTTGGAATGACCACGTCGGCGGTATTGATATCTTCGCCTTCAAGCGGGATGTAATAAAGCGTGCTTTCCGCCTGGTCAAAATAGAAATTCCCGCGTTTGTTGAAGAACTCGAAAGCGTTGCGGATGACTTGATTGTTACCAGGATTGTATTGCGTGTTATTACCCAATGACTGTGAAATGAACCCATACGGCATCTGGAACCGGAGCATGACACCGCCGGGCTTGTTGCTGGCTGCCGGCGCCTGTTCGATCGACGCGAAGGTGATAAAAGGCCTCGCCCATCTAGCAGTGGAGCCGCCCGTGCTTTCGGCTTCGATGTTTTGGGGGTTTTTCGTTGCCGTCGTCAGACCTACGCTGGCATCGAATACGATACCCGCCCGGATGTTGGTGCCGTTCTGCCACGCCCAAGGGTTATTGGCAGCGGTAAAACTGGCTGTGGGGGTGCCGGTGACGGTTCTGTTGGCCGAAGCTATTTCCGAACTCTTCGTCATGGTGGCGCCCTTATCGTTTACATAGAGTGCGCGCAGCTTATCGCTCCGGTTCAGGGTCGTTTTATACGCCTTTAAGCCGCCAGTCTGGGTAAGGCCAACAGCTTCTGTCCATACGCCTTTTCCCAACATTTCACCCGCGCTAATGACCGGCTTCGCACCCGGCGCCGCCTCATAACGAATCGTGCTGCTTGCACTTCCGGAATCATCCTTGTTAAATACCAAGGTCTCATCAAGCGAATAAAATCCATCCGCAATTTGAACGACGATATCCCCGCCGGTCTTAGGTAGAGTCCTTACTACTGCCTTTGCCTTGGCAACCGTTTTGTACGGCTTTCCTTGCGTTCCGTCACCTGTGGTGTCATTGCCATTTGTAGCAACATAGATAGTTGCACTTGGCGTACTGCCAGCCGCAGTTGCAATTGGCGCACTGTCAGCTGCGAATACCGACCCTGGAAGTGGCAGCATGGAAAATAACATTACCAAAGTCATAATCCAAATGAATGATCTTCTTCTCACTTTCATAAAACCTCCTTGGATATAAGTAAAATGCTATACACATTACCGCTTAAGCGGTATTAGTGCCGGATTCTCTGTTGCCGATGGATAAAAACGCTTTCATTTTCGGGAAATTTTCTCCTTACTATGAGCAAATCATAATAAACAATTTCAAGAATTTGATTGTTCCTGGAACAGGATTCTGGCTCCTAACCTTTACATTACCTTTGACTGAGCAGCTCTATTATCAACATTGGAAGCGCTATCAATTAATACTTTTATGATACCAGTTTGCACGAATATTCCCAGAGATTATTAGTGGACCGTAAGGAAAATTCTCGGGACGAGCTACCGTATAAGACTTATATTTTCTTATCTACGGAGTTAAGACACCTTATCAGGTGTCCCTTCTCCCACTTCACATTCGTCACTTCAAAATTGCACCTGCCGTCAATGCATTTTCGATCTTTTCGTTGCCTATTAAATAAACGATGATCATAGGCAAGCTTGACAGTAGCATACTCGCGCCGATAAGCCCCCAATCCGCAACTCCCACATTGACAAAGAATCCAAGCAACCCCACCGTAAGCGGCCGCAACTGATCCTTGGAAGCAATAATAAAAGCAAGCGGAAATTCGTTCCAGATTCGAATGAATATAAGAACGCATTGCGTCATGAGCGCTGGCATTACGATTGGAAATATGATTTTCATATACGTTTGATAGACATTCGCTCCATCGATGCATGCCGCTTCTTCCAGCTCATTAGGCAAAGACCGAAGAAAGGCATACAGCATCAGTACGCACGAAGCGATGGCGAAGCCGGAGTATGGCAAGATAAGACCCAAATAACTATTTTTGATATGCAGCCATTTAACCAGTTGGAATAAAGGAATAACGACGACTTCGATTGGGACAATTAAACCCATAGATACATATAGCAACATCGCGGAGTTGAATCTCCATTGCATACGGCTGAGGCAATAAGCAAGCATACTGCCGGTTATCAACGTAATGACGATTGTGCCTGCGGTATAAATTACGCTGTTCTCGAAATACGTATAAAAATGATATTTGGACAGCGCTTCGCTAAAGTTCAACCAATCCCAGGAAGACGGTATCCCAAAAGGATTTTTGTAAGCTTCGCTTTTGGACTTCAACGACATTGTTACCATCCAATACAAAGGAAACAAAAACGTGCATCCCACAACTACCCAAAACACTCGACTTAATAATTTCAGAAAGCTCCCCTCCAGCTTAAAACTCCAGTTTTTCTCTGGCAACGAACCTTTGAATGAAAAAGGAGATCAAAAGGCATTCCAGAATAAAAATTACGGCGATCGCAGTGCCTTTGCCAAATTCGGAAGTATCAAATGCCGTGTAATACATCTGGTAGATGACCGTTCTGGACTGATCTCCCGGGCCACCTGCCGTCATGACTCGTACATGCGAATAAAATGCCATTGAGCCTAATGTAGACAGAATAAGCACGTATTTGATTACATTCTGCAGCAAAGGGATCGTAATTCGTAAGCTAACTTGAACAAAATTAGCTCCATCAATCAATGCCGCCTCATAGTAACTCTTGGGTATGGTCTTGATTCCTGTATAAAACAGCATCGCGTTCAGTCCAATATATTGCCACAGGAATGTCAAACCGATGCTGGGCATGACCGTTTTCTTTTCCGTCAACCACGAATGTGTCCAAGAGCTCAACCCTAATGAGTTGAGAATCGCGTTAAATAAGCCCCAATTTGGTTCGTAGAACGCTAGCCAAATCTGTGCAACAACAGTGACCGATAAGATCGCGGGAAACATCGCCACCGTCTTGAAGAAGCGACGAAACTTAGGTGTCTGAGCATCCATAAAAAGCGAAAGCATCATGGATAGGGGGAGTCCCAGTAACAATGAGATGGCTACAATAAGATACGTATTTTTATGTGCGGTCCAAAAGGATGGGGATAATATCACTTCTTTGTAATTATTTAAACCAACAAAACCCAAATTTCTAAACCCGTCATGCTTATGCAAGCTCATCCAGATCTCCGGCAGCAAAGGGTATACGCAGAATAAGGTAAACAGCAGCAATGCCGGGAAAGCAAACACAAATATAGACACTTTGGTGCTAAAGTACTTGTTCATCGCTCTCTCCACCATTTAGTTTGTGTCTAAACCCCCTAGGATCTCTCCAAAGGGGATTTAGCTGTTAAATTATCTTTTACTTGGCAAACCACGTATTTTGGCTCCAGATCTTGTTCATCGCCACATTAAAATCATTAGCTGCGTACTCGCCCGTTAATAAATTCGCTCCTTGCGTAGATATTTCAGCAGACGTCTTCGCATCTAGCGAATTAAGAGCCCAGGATGGGATTTTATTAGGAATCGGATTGTACCAGTCAACGAACTTCTGCATAAGCGGGCTCCTATCCATTGCCTTGTTTCCTGTTTTCAAAGATATAGGAGCACCGGTAGATTCAAAGTATAATGCATCCGCCATGGCTAGAAATTCGGCAAGTTTGACGGCCTCTTCCGGATTCTTGGTTTTGCCGTTGACCGCATAACCGTTAACCGGAGAACCCCAGAACTGTACATTCTTTGTAGGGTTATACTTATCACTTGCGCTTGGAAATGGGAAGAAATCAACCGTTTCGTCTTTTGCGAGATTTGGCAACTCCCAAGTAAACTGCCATAACATAGCCGCCTTTTTGGATGTAAACATTTCCATCGCTGGACCGTAATCTATATTGGCTATTCCGTCTGGGAACACGCCTTCCTTGACCAGTTTTTCGATGCGAGTCGCTCCTTCCTTGACGGATGGATTGTTGAAGTCCGTTTTGTTGCTGACAAGGTCTGCCATCGCCTGCGGATCTCCGGTTTGGATCATTTGCTGCAGCATGAAGAGCTTCGGTCCCCACCCGTCCTTGCCAGGAGTTACAGCCGGTACCATGCCTTTGCTCTTGAGCGTCTTCGAGATTTGAATCAACTCATCAAACGTGGTTGGCACTTTAACCCCGGCTTTCTCGAACATATCTTTATGATAGAAGATGACAGGGGTGAAATATGTGTCCGCTCCGGAAGACAAGCTGTAAATCCCGTTATCTACATGCTTTAACGCATCTGGTACCGCGTATTTACCTAAGAAACCGTCTTTGGAAATATAAGGTGTCAAATCCAGAATGCTGCCTGTGCTCTTCAACGGCGTAAAGTAGCCCGCGTCATTCCAGAATACGTCCGGCATATCCCCGGATGCGTTCAACGTCTTCAATTTGTTTGCCATATCCTCGCCGCCGCCGCCGGGCTCAAACTCGACTTCCAGATTGGGAAGCGCTGTAGCAATATTCGGTTTAATAAATTTTTCCATAATTTTATTGCGATTTTCGTCTGTTGTAATCGTTATGACTTTCATTTTGATTTTTTTGCTGTCCGTCTTCGCCGTACTCTTGTTATCCTCCTTACTTGTTGCCGAGGGCGACGGATTGTCGGACGGCTGATTGGACTTTGTTTCATTCCCATTGCTGCATGCCGTTGCAACCAGAAGAGTACTTGCCATAAGGAACATAGCTGCTGCCTTTGATTTCGTTTTCATTGTTTACCTCCCCTATTTGTGAAAGCGGATATCAGATTGACTTCAGGTTCTGAAAGCGGTATCAACCTTGAATTAATTTTACGAATATTGCCAATCTTAGTACAGAGATTATTCTCGGACCAGTAGTAAAATTAACGGTAAAAAATAGACATTGGCGGCAAAGTTTCACTTTCCCACTAACGTCTGCATGGAAGTATAGGCTAACTGATTTGATTTACATATTTGCTAGGTGTGATTCCCATCTGTTTTTTGAAACATTTGCTGAAATAGTTGGCGTCTACATATCCCACTTGGTTCGCTACATTTTGGATAACCTTCTCTCCCTGATCAAAAAGTTCTTTTGCTTTAATAATCCGTATTTCGGTCAGGTAGTCATTGATCGTAAAGGTCGTTTCTTTTTTGAACACGAAGCAAAGATGATTGTAATTCATATGAACGCTCTTTGCGATATCTTCGATTCGCAGTTCTTCGTTGCCGTAATGCCTCGAAATATACGTTTTGACCTCCTCGATAACTTTGGAGGCTCTGTTGGTTTTGCGACTATGCACATGATCCATGGCCTTTAGAATGAAAGCACGGATCCAGTCCTCCAGCTCGTTGAAGGTTTTCATCCGCTGAACGTGTTGTATCAAATCGGGATGTGTCGTATTTCGGAAGACATCTTCAGAGCTTTGCGACGCTTCGGCCAAAAATTCCAGGCCTGTAGATACGATTTCGATTCCGGCGAGAAGCAGCATGTCCATAGAGGCTTTTTGGACGCGAGTATCATGAAAAAAACGCGAGAGCCATTCTTCCGTCTCGGGCATGTTTCCGATTCGCATGAACATCAGCAAGCTGCTTCTTTTTTCCACCGAGAACAATCCGACCTTTATCCCGGTTTCCTCAATCAAGGAATGTATGAACACCTTGTTGCCCCCCCATACAAACCGTTGCTTCAAGGCGATTAACGCTTGCTTGTATGAAGCCGGAATCGAGTCAAACGCTTCGCAGCCATTCCCTAAACCGATCGTTACCGTAC